>JAKQBZ010000087.1 GCA_029559435.1 Deltaproteobacteria bacterium
GAGGATGTCCTCAGTATTTACAACAAGGAGAAACCCGTTGGCGCTATCGTACAGTTCGGCGGGCAGACGCCTCTGAATATCGCAAAAGAACTTGAAGATGCAGGGGTAAAGATCCTCGGGACATCGCCTGAAAGCATCGACCTTGCCGAGGACAGGAAGCGCTTTAAGAACGTCATGCACAAGCTCGGCATCCCCCAGCCAGAGAGCGGAACGGCAACGGCCCTTCAGGAGGCCCTCGACGTGGCCCACGGGATAGGTTATCCCCTCATGGTAAGGCCATCCTATGTCCTGGGCGGCCGCGGCATGGAGGTCGTCTATGACGACGACATGCTCACGTCGTATATCAACGCCGCAGTGGAGATTTGGCCGGGGCGCCCCATACTGATAGACAAATTCCTTGAGAACGCCATCGAGGTCGAAGCGGATGCCATCGCTGACGGGGAAGACGCCTTCGTCCCGTCCATTATGGAGCATATTGAGCTCGCGGGAGTCCATTCCGGAGACAGCGCATGCGCGATCCCTCCAAAAACGCTATCGGCAAAACATATTGCAACGATCAACGAATACACAAAGCAGATAGCCATTGAGCTCAACGTTGTAGGCCTCATGAACATCCAGTATGCGATCGCAAACGATATAGTCTACATACTCGAAGCAAACCCCCGCGCGAGCAGGACCGTGCCCCTTGTATCAAAGGTCACCGGCGTGCAGATGGCCCGGGTCGCCACGCAGGTCATGCTGGGCAGGAAGCTTAAAGACATGGACCTCAAACATAAGAGCTATCCTCACGTAGGCGTCAAGGAATCGGTATTCCCCTTCAATATGTTTCCCGAGGTGGACCCGACCCTCGGGCCGGAGATGAAGTCCACGGGAGAGGTCCTCGGCATGGCTGATTCCTTCGGCCTTGCCTTCTTCAAATCGCAGGAGGCGGCGGGCCAGAAATTGCCCGATCAGGGTACGGTGCTCATTACCGTAACGCAAAGGGAAAGGGCGGAGATCCTCAGCGTTGCACAATACCTGAAAGAGGCAGGGTTTAATATCCTGGCAACGGAAGGAACGCATAAATTCTTTCAGGAGAACGGCGTGGAATCGACGTTCATCAAAAAGGTCCACGAAGGAAGGCCGAATATCGTCGACGCCATACACAACAAAGAGATACAGCTTATCATCAACACGCCTATAGGCAAAAACAGCATGTACGATGACTCATATATCCGGAAGGCAGCGATCAAGCACAAGGTGCCCTATATAACGACGGCGCCTGCTGCAAGGGCCGCAGCAGAGGGGATCAAGGCATATATAAAGCAGAAAGCGAGCGCAGAGGTAAAATCGCTGCAGTCGTACCATAAAGAAATCGCCTGAATCGAAAACCCGTAAGTCGTAAGGGGAGAAAGACAGCTCATAATTTTTTAGGTGACTTTCCCGCCTCACGCCTCACGCCTTACGACTTACGAGGTCCTTTCACCTATCTCTTTTCGCTTCTATATTCCCAGTGTGGCGCTGAAGACCTCTTCCAGGCTTGTGATTCCTTGTTCCACCTTCCGCAGGCCTGACTCATAGAGCGTCGACATCCCCAATCTCTTCGCAATGTTCCGTATCTCCTGGTAGGACACGCCCTGGGAGATCATGGCCTTGATGTCTTCGGAGATAGGCATCACCTCGGCAATGAGCGTCCTTCCTTTATAGCCCGTATTGCCGCAGGCCTGGCAGCCTTTCGTCCTGTATATCACTTCGGCCCCCAGCTTCGCGCCCCCGAGCTCCTTCACGGTGGGCGTGTATGCCTCCTTGCATTCCGGGCAGAGCTTGCGGACCAGCCGCTGCCCTATGACGATGAGAATTGTAGGCGCCAGGAGATAGGGCTCAACGCCGATATCGATGAGCCTCGTCACCGCAGACGGGGCGTCGTTCGTATGGAGCGTTGAGAGGACGAGGTGTCCCGTCAGCGCTGAACGGACACATATCTCCGCCGTCTCAAGGTCCCTCACCTCGCCGACAAGCATGATGTCCGGATCCTGCCTCAAAAAGCTTCTCAGCGCCGCGGCAAAGGTGAGGCCGATTTCGGGCTTTACCTGCACCTGGTTGATGCCGTCCAGCCGGTACTCAACGGGGTCTTCAACGGTAACGATGTTCTTTGTCGATGACTTGATCGCCTGGAGAATGGCGTAAAGGGTTGTGGACTTTCCGCTCCCCGTGGGGCCCGTAATGAAGACAAGGCCGTACGGGCTGCTGATCGCCCTCTGCAGGGCCGCAAGGTCGTTCGGTTCAAAGCCCATCTTGTCGAGGTCGAAGACGACGCCGCTTCGGTCGAGGATCCTCATGACGACCTTCTCCCCATAGATGGTGGGGATGATGGAGATCCGGAGGTCGATCGTCCTGTCTTCGAGCTTGACCATGTAAGTGCCGTCCTGCGGCAGACGCTTCTCGGAGATGTCGAGCTTCGACAGGATCTTGATCCTGGAAACGATCGGCAGGTAGAGATGGCGCGGCGGAGGAGGGATATCATAGAGCTTGCCGTCGATCCTGTACCGCAGCGAGATCCTGCCTTCGAAAGGCTCGATGTGGATGTCCGACGCCCGCTGGTCGATCGCCTGCCAGAGCATGAGGTCAACGAGCTTAACAACGGGCGCTGCCTTTGCGCGGGCTATGATGCTGTCAAGGCTTAAGGAGTCGTCATCTGTTTCGGAAGCTGCCTGCCTCAATCTGTCTATGCCATAGAGCTTTGGTCCGCCCCCCTTTGCAAGATCGATGGCTCCATAAAATTCTTCTATCGCCCTCAGTATATCGGAACGCGTGGCGACGACAGGGCTGATCTCACAGCGCGTGATCTTGCGAAGCTCATCAATGAGCATAAAATCCTGGGGATCGAACATGGCGCATGTAAGGATATTTTTGTCCCGCGAGACAGGCAGGATCGTGTTCCTCAGGGCAACCTGCTTGGAGACGAGCATTTCAAGGCCCTGGCCCTCTTCCGGCCTCAGGGTACCGGTCTTCGAGGAGGCAAAGGGCATATTGAGCTGCTGGGACAGCGCAAAGGCAACATCTTCCTCGCGAACGATGCCGCGGTTGACGAGGATCTCTCCGAGGTGCCCCCCGCCGGCTTCCTGAATCTCGATTGCCCTATCAAGCTGTTCCTGCCTGATAAATCTTTCCTTCAGGAGGATCTCTCCCAGTTTTGCCCCCGATGAGTCCCGTTTCGTCTTTTTTGTCATGCCACTATTGTATGGAAAATACAGGTATTCTGCAATAAGGAAATGATAAAGGCCCTCGTAATCCGTGAATCGTATTACGGTCGTTCTCGCCGAACGTTTCCTTCAGAACCTCGATATACTATATACGAAATAGGATATACGGCCTGCCCTGCCTGGATTTATACGCTTGATTAATCATGAGTAACAGCCTATATTTATATCATTATGAAAAAATATGACCCTTACATTGCCATGGCGCTGGAGAAGGGCGTTGATGACGCTCTGATCGTCGATACCGCAAAGATCTTTACCGCCCCCTGGGTCCGGGTGAAGTGTCGTTTCGGCTGCGCGGGATACGGGAAGCGGCTCTGCTGCCCGCCTTACACGCCGGACCATGAAGAGACACGGGCAGTCCTCGATTCTTACAAGCACGCCCTGCTCTGCCACCGGCACTGGAAAAAGGATTACAAGTTCGTCGGAGGATTCAACGATATCATCGTGGACCTGGAGACCGCTATCTTTCTTGACGGCTACTACAAGGCGCTCGGGCTAGGAAGCGGCCCCTGCACCCTCTGCAAGACCTGCGATACAAGCGGGACCTGCAAGAACCCGGAAAGGGCAAGGCCTGCGATGGAGGCCTGCGGGATAGATGTCTTCCGAACGGCAAGGGCGCAAGATCTTCCTATTCGCGTGGTCCGGTCGCACAGTGAAGAGCGGAACATCTACGGGATCGTATTGATAGAATGAAGACCTTGAAGGTAGTGGTTTAGCTGATAGCTGATAGCTGATAGCCGTCGAGGGGACAATGTGAGCCCCATAAATACTAAGGAGGCCATCATGGACGATAAGGAACGCCTTAACGCATTGGAAGTGGCGCTTAACAACGAAACGCGGGAGCGTGAATTCTATCTCAAGAATGCCGAGAGGACAAAAAACCCCGTGGGAAAGGCAATGTTCGAAAGGATCGCCGAGGACGAGCTCGAACATTACAACCGCCTTAAAGAGCTCCACGGCAAATGGGCGGCAAAGGACAAGTGGCCGGAGTCCGTTCCTCTGAAGGTGAACAACACCGTCGTCAAGGATATCCTTGTCAACGTGATCAAGAAAGTTGAAAAAACGGCAAAGGGCGATGCCGATGATATTGCGGCGATCAAGGCCGCTGTCGACTTTGAAGAAAAGGGCGTCAAGCTCTATTCCGAGCTGAGGGATGCCTCTTCAAATCCTCGCGAGAAGGAGTTCTTCGACCTTCTTGCCATGATCGAACACGAGCACTACCTGTCCCTCAAAGATGCCGAAGAATATCTCACAGACCCGACGTCATGGTTCATCAAGGCCGAGCACCACAGCATGGACGGAGCCTAAAATCCGCTGAGAGCCGGGAGCGCAAATCCGTAAGGCGTGAATCGTAAGTCGTAAGGGGAAAAATAACACCCCTTCAACGTTCTGCGTTCGATGTTTAATGTTAATACAAAACAGAGAGAATGAACTACCCCGCCGCAAAAAGCGGGGTATCAGAGGATGGAAGCGGCATGATCCTGCCCTCTCCCGCGAGGGGAGAGGGCAGGGTGTCACCCCGCAGCTCGCTGCGGGGGATCATCCGGGTTGAATTGGCCAAACAGAACAGCGAAAAATATGAATTTAAAAAACGTTGAACGTAGAACCTTGAACGTTGAACAGCTTTTCGCCTGACGCCTTACGGGTATTTTGCTATCAGCTTGCTTCATGTACAACGTTGACATGGAGCGCCGTTGAATGTTAGACTACGCAGTGCACATACTAACGAAATTACACAAGAAATTTTATATATATGTCCTCAAGGAGCTGTCTTACATCATGCTCCTCTCCCTCGGCATTCTCACCTTCATCCTTGTATTAAGCAGGCTCGGAAAGATGACCGACCTCGTTATCAACAAAGGCGTGGATGTCAAAGACATCGTTTTGTTGATCCTTTACTCATCCCCGACATACCTCACCTTCACGCTGCCGATGGCCTTTCTCCTCTCTGTCATAGTTGTCCTTGGAAGGCTGTCAACGGAAAATGAGGTCCTTGTATTAAAAGCCAGCGGCATCGACCTGAAATGTTTTTTCGTCCCTATCAGCGCTATTGCCGTGATCATAACATTTTGCGGATTGCTCAACTCAAACGTCCTTTTGCCGAAAAGCAGCGAACTTTTCAGGAACACGCTTATTAATATTATCAAAAAAGGCATATCCATAGAGGACAAGGAAGGCGTGTTCAACGATACCATACCCGGGGTTGTCATCTATGTTGATAAAGTGGATGTCCAGAAAAGGATCCTCTCGGGGGTCATGGTCTCTGATGACCGCGATAAAGAGGTAAAGCAGACCATTGCTGCCAGCACGGGCTATATAAACGTCGATCCCGTGACCCTTGACCTCTACTTTGTCCTGGAGAACGGCAACCTGCACCGATGGGAAAAGTCAAAAGACGTTTACAGGAGCGTAACTTTTCAAAACTACACGTTTTCCATGAACCTCTCCACGATGCTCCCTCACAGCTCGGAACTGCGGAAAAGGTCATACGAAATGGACCGGAGCGAATTGCAGAAATCACTCCTCACCGCTAATAAGAGCGAGAGGTACGACATTTTTCTGGATATCTATAAAAAGATATCGATCCCCTTTTCGTCCCTTGCATTTATTTTCCTCACAATACCCCTCGGGGTGAAAAGGAGGGTGGAAGGAAAATTCTCCGGCATACTCTACAGCCTCCTGCTCTTCATCTTTTACTATGTCCTCATAGCAATAACGGACAACATCGGGCAGTTCATCAACCTGCCGCCGTTTATCACTTCCTTCACGCCGAACATCGTCATCGCGGCCATGGGGCTGTACCTGCTCCGGAACCTGAACGAGGAGGAGCACTCAACGGTTCAGCAAAAATTAAGACAGATATGGATGTTTTGCCTTGAAAAGACTAAATAGATATCTTATCACGAATGTTATAAAATACCTCCTGATCACCGAACTGGCCGGGCTGGTGATCTTCATTACCATAGAATTCTTTGAGCATATGGACACCTTCACGTCCTCCTTCGGCAACTTTTTTTTAAGCGGGGTCTACCTTTTTCTCCAGGCCCCCCTGTACCTGAACCTGATACTCCCCCTCGCGTTCCTTATCTCCATGCTTACCTTGCTCATTTTGATGATCAGGAGCAACGAGATCGTTATCGTCAGGACCTCCGGCATCAGCACCCTCTCCCTGATGAAGCCGCTCTTCTCGTTTTCCCTGGTCCTTATCGTGATCTCTTTCGGCCTCTCGGAAATTATCATCCCCTTTACATCCAATGCCGCTGATTACATTTACCGGGTCAAGATCAGGGGGGAAGAATCCCACGTCTTTTTCAAGAACGACAGGATATGGTTCAAGCGCGAGAACATAATCAGCAATATCGATTTCTTCGATACAAAAAAGGACATTATCAAAGGATTGACGGTTCTTGAGCTCACAGAGGATTATTCAATACAGAAACGATACGATGCAAAAGAAAGGGTCTGGAAAGACGGTTCCTGGTATTTTTCAAACGTTATCGAAAGGACTTTCGACGCCAAGGGGACGGTATACAAAAAAAACTATGCCCATCTGAAAGATATTATAAAGGAACCTCCGTCTGTCTTTAAAGTTGTCGATAAAAATCCCGAGGAGATGGGCTACAAAGAGCTTTCGCGGTACATTAAAAGGCTGAAGCGGGACGGCCACGACATCCGGCGGTACCTCGTCGATCTTTACAATAAGGTTGCGTTCCCTTTTATCAATATCATCATGGTGTTCGCTGCCTTTTCCGTAGGGTTGAGGTATGTCAAGACAAAGCATATCTCGAAAGGCATCTTTTCCGGCATCTCTCTCGGCATACTTTACTGGTTCTTCCATTCCATAGCGCTTTCCCTGGGATATTCCGAGATCTTCCCGCCGCTTTTTGCTGCCTGGTTTTCAAATTTGTTATTTACCGCGGCAGGTGTTATAGGTATTGTTACGTTGAGAACTTAAAGAAAGGAGCTTCATTGAAAGCGTATCTCGATATAGAAACAGACAGGGCAGGCAATATCTGCGTGATCGGGCTCTCCATTGAGAACAACGGTTTTATGCAGTGGTATGGAAAACACATAGATATTTACAGCGTTGAGCAGGAGCTTGCCCATGTAAAGACGATTGTAACATTCAACGGGGACGGCTTTGATCTCCCGCATATCAAAAAACATCTCAATGTCGACCTCAAGGAAAACCGCGTTTCCAGGGATCTTTTCAAGGAAAAAAAGAAGCTTGGCATTAAGGGAGGGTTAAAAGACCTTGAAAAGATGTTTGGCATAACAAGAAAAACCGAGGGCATGAACGGGTATAAGGCGGTGTGGCTGTGGGAACGATACAAGAACAAGGGCAACGTCAACGCCCTTAACCTCCTCCTTGAATACAACAAGGAAGATGTCTTGAACCTCATAGCGCTTGAAAAGATACTTGATGATTTGAGAGGAGGGGCGGCATTATGATCCAGGATTTCCAGATCAAGTCTGCATTGAACACAATAGCCGGCCTCATGACCATCCCCAACGGCCCCGGGAAATACCCCTGCGTCATCCTTTCTCACGGCCTGATAAGCTCCAAGGAAAGCTCCAAGTATATTGCGCTCTCAGAAAGGTTTGCCGGCGCCGGTATCGCCACCTGCCGTTTTGATTACCACGGTTGCGGCGCAAGCGGGGGCGCCATTGAAGACACGACCCTTTCGATCAGGATAGGAAATTTGAATGCGGTCACTGAATATGTATTGGAGCACCCGCAGGTCAACCGCGAAAAGATAGGCATTGTGGGGAGCAGCTTCGGCGCTACCACGGCATTGATAAAGGCAGCGCGGGACAAGAGGGTACAATGCGTATCTTTGTGGGCGACGCCCTACATGCTCGAAAAGCAGGGCGACGGCCGCATATCCGAGATTGCCTTTAAGGAAACGATCTATGACGATTTTGCGCGATACGACATATTGTCGGAGGCAAAAAAGGTCTCCTCTGCCCTCGTGGTCCACGGGGAAATGGATGAGGTTGTACCCTGCCACGAAGGAAAAACAATATACAAAAACATCAGGAAGCCCAAAAGCATAGAGATCATCAAGGGCGCCGACCATATATTTTCAAGCCCTGCGCACCGGGAAAAGGCGATCAATCTTACCCTGAACTGGTTCCGGAGACACCTGCTCAGCACATAGCTGAAATAAAATACCCAATCACCAATGACCAAGCTCCAATTAATCACCAATGCCCCAATATTCAATAACCAAACAACACCTTACAGCGCTGCTGCCCGTTTGAGTATTCGGTCATTGGTTATTGGGTATTAATTGGTGATTGGTTATTTGTTTACTATGGGCTTCCGTTGCGTTCTTTCTTCCTTTCTTCCCTCGCTTTCAGCCGGTCCCGGATAGAGTCTCCGATAACATTGCTCAGCCCTATGCCAAGGGCGAGGGAGAGCGTCATGATGATGCCCCCGAAAACAATAAGAAAGCTGATGGTGATAATCATATTCCCTATGCCGATATACTCGAAGACTATTCCAAAGGTTATAATGATGAGGAAGATCCTCACTCCCTTTGCGATAATATCGCCATATTTTATGTTTGCATTCTCGCAGGTCATAAATATGACCCTGCTTATGAAATTGCTTAAGATAATTCCTATAATAACGATGACAAGGGAAACGATGATATATGGCAAAGTCGTGGAGATCCTGGAGGCATATTCGGAAGATTGTGAAATGCCGATAAAGTTGAGACCAAAAGACAGGAAAAGGATGATGAATATCCAGTAGACGATCTTGCTGAGGACGATCGAAGGCGATGTCTTTACCCCGCCTTTTTGAAGAAAGTTGGCAACACCGACATCCTGCGCCCACTTATCGAACCGAAAAAGCATCAAAAGCCTGCCCAACAGCTTTTTAATGAACCAGCTGATGATCAGCCCCCCGATCATCACAATGACCATGACGAGCACATTGAGAAAGACCTCTGAAAAATTATCGTAGAGGTCCAGGAAGAGGTCTCTTAAGAATTCAAGCATTGGCAAATATTATTCAATGTAGGCAGGTATGTCAATGGAAATCGGCAGTTAGCCGTCAGTTTCGAGCGTGCAGGCGCACTATGGACTAATGGCCGGCCGCCAAGGGCCGGTCGATTATTTATTTTTTTATTGACATTCCTTTGAGATTTGTTTAGGAATTTCTAAAAAGAAAAGGAGGTAAAAACATGCCTGCGAAAGTCGATCAAGATGCCTGCACAGGATGTGGAGCATGCGCAGAGATCTGTCCTGCCGATGCCATTACTGTTGATGACGTAGCGAAGGTTGATCCTGAGCTCTGCACAGAATGTGGTGCATGCACGGAAGAATGTCCCGTAGAAGCAATAACCTTAGAAGAGTAAAGTAAATCCGATCTCAAAATATAAAAGGATGGGCCCATTGCCCATCCTTTTATATCCCAGCTTGCTTAATATCTTAATTTATAAGCCTTTTACAAGAAGTTCAGAGAGATCCATGGCCTTCATTGTCTCGACCTTCTCTTTGTCCTTTATGGCGTCTTCCATCATGATCAGGCAATAGGGGCACGCGGTGACCACCGTGCCTGCAGGTATCGCTATCGCCTCGTCGATCCTCAGGTGATTGATCCTTTTGTGATGCTCCTCCATCCAGATCCTGCCGCCGCCGCCGCCGCAGCAAAAGCTCCTGTCGTGGTTCCTTCCCATCTCAACAAATGGACCTTTTGCAACCTTCTCAACGAGGCCTCTGGGCTCGTCGAAAATACGGTTTACCCTCCCGAGGTAGCAGGGGTCATGGTAGGTGATGGTGCCTTCGATGGCAGGGTTCAGGGCCAGCTTCCCTTCCTTCATCAGCTTCCAGATAAATTCTCCCTGATGATAAACTTCGAAATTCCCGCCCACCTGCGGATACTCATTCTTAAGGGTGTGGTAGCAGTGCGGACAGGTCGTAATAATCTTCTTTATGCCGATCTCGTTGAGAAGCTCCACGTTGCCCTGGGCGATGCCGAGATACAGGTCCTCGTTGCCGCACCTGCGCGCAGGGTCTCCGCAGCAAGCTTCGTCCTGGCCGAGGATGCCGAAGGATACTCCGGCCTTGTTCAGCAGCGTTGTGAAGGCCTTTGCCACCTTCCTGTTCCTGTCATCGAGAGATGCAACGCATCCTACCCAGTAAAGGTATTCCACTTCCTGTTCGGCAACGTTCTTCACGTCAAGGCCTTCTATCCACTCTGTACGCTGCCTTTTGCCCATTCCGTACGGGTCGGTCTTCTGCTGCAGGTTCTTGAAGAGGAGCCTTGTCTCGGAGGTCGTCTTGCTGAGGGTCAGGGTAAGGTAGCGCCTCATTTCAATATTCTTGTCGAAGGTCGGGATCGATACGGGGCAGTTAACCTGGCAGGCAAGGCAGGCTGTGCATGACCATAGCGTCTCTTCCTGTATGACGGTATCGATGATGCCTTCCTCGTTCTTGACGCCTTTTGCCGCCTTTTCCCACTCGCCTTTCAGGTCCTGGATGAACTGCTTCGGCGAAAGCGGCTTTTCGCTTGCGTAGGCAGGACAGAGATCCTGGCATCTGCCGCACCGCGTACAGGCATCGAGGTCGAAGATCTGCCTCCATGTAAAATTTTCAATGCTGTTGACGCCGAATTCTTCTGCGTTCTCAAAGTCTGCGATGGGCTCGATGGCGCCCCTCGGATTGTCCTCAACGCCCCTGAACATCATGTTCAGCGAAGAGGTGATGATGTGGAGCAGCCTCGAATACACGATGTAGGCGATAAGGCCGAAGGAGATGACCATATGGACATACCAGAAGACCTTGTGCGTGATCTCTATAGATCCTTTCTCCATGCCTGAAAACAACAGGGCGGTGAACCAGCCGACAAAGCTCCAGCGCTCATAACCGGGCATGGAGTGGGCGATCCGTGCGCCCTCAGCCAGAAAACCGGTCACGAGGACGACAAGTATCCAGAGAAGGACTATGCCGTCATCCGGCTTGTTGTCGAGGCGCGCCGGCTTTGTAACGTATCTTCTCCACATTGCCATGAGGACGCCGACTATTGCCATCAAGCCTGCAAGGTCCAGCAGAAATGAAAAGATCAGGTAGAAATCTCCCTTTAGAAACTTAACGCCAAACAGGAGGTCCGTAAAGTCTGCCTGTAGCGCAACCAGGCCCGTTCCTATAGAGAGGATCAGGAATCCCCAGAAGATGAAGAAATGCATCCAGCCGGGAAAGGCCTCCCTGAGTATGGATTTATGAAATATACCGTTGGCGATAAAATATCCTATCCGCTCGCCAAGCCTTTTTGTAAAATTGATGGGGGACGGCTTCCCTATCTTCCACATGGCATAGCGCTTCTTTAATCCCACGATCAAGATAATGAACGTAATGATCATCAGCGCATAGCTGATCCATTGCGCGCCGGTATCTTTAACATTCCAGAATATCTCCCTTCCGATATCGACCATAAACTGTGCCTCCTGAACGTTTTTTTTGCATATATTATCAATACAAAAGTCCATAAAATCAATAAAAATGTGACATAATTCACAATCCGCCCCCGGTGTTTTTTGAATAACAGCGAGGGCGGCAGATAATTTTATATCAGCGTTAATGCAAATAATGACAATTTTTTCTTGACATAATTTTAACAATTTTGATAAGGTAGAACTTAATCCATGAAAAAGTTTATCTATGCCTGTGCCATTTTTCTCCTTTTTACTATCCTCATTCCCGCATATTCATATTCCTCGAACATCAGCCATAAGGTCAAACAGGGCGATAATCTCTATAGCCTCGCAAAAAAATACCATGTATCGGTAAACCAGTTGAAGGCCATGAATAACCTCAGGTCCACCAAGTTGAGCCTCGGCCAGGTCCTCGTTGTGAAGACCGATGCATCGGGCACATCGCGCAGCGCCAACAGCGGTAAAAAGAAAACGGTAAAAAACAAGAAGAAAAGGGCTGAAGAAGTTGTCGTAACCGAAAATGACGGCGAATTTATCGAATACAAGGTCAAAAAAGGCGATACCCTCGACAAGATCGCAACGAGATTTGAGGTCGATAAGGAAGAGCTCGTAGAGGCGAACGACCTGCGGAGCTCCCAGAACAAGAAACTGCCATCCGGAAGGGTTTTGCTCATTCCAAAAACCGCAACAACTATCAACGAGGACTATATTACGCTTGTTCAGAAACCTCTTAAGCCCTGGAAAGACAGCGATGAAAAATACATGCTCGTAAAAGTTGCCAAGAGCTTCATGGGTGCTCCCTACAAGTATGGCGGGGAAAGCGTAAGGGGCCTTGATTGCTCGGCTTACGTTAAAAAAATATACGAGATATTTGATGTTCAGCTTCCGAGAAGCGCAAGGGAACAATTCAAGGTTGGAGCAAAGGTAACAAAAGACCAGCTTTCTGTCGGAGACCTTGTCTTCTTCAAGACAAAACGATACGTTAAATATCCAACCCATGTCGGAATATACATTGGCGACGGTAATTTCATCCATTCCTCTTCATACCACAGCAGGCTGGGGGTCAAGATAGATTCCCTGGATTCCGGTTACTACACAAGGACATTCACCGGTGCGACAAGGTTAAAAAAGTCTACAGATGAAAGCCCTGAAGCTACGCATACCTCAACCACAGACGAGATTTTAGATAAGTCATAATATGTGTTAAAACCCTTTTTCTTTCTTGTTCTTTCCATTCTGCTCCATTTTTTCGGATATTATACGCTTGTCAAAAGAATTGAGCCCTTTCAATACTTCTTCTATGTGACGTCATGGTGGTCATACATCATCCTCCTCGATACAACCCTGGCTGTGAAAAAGAAACATTTTACTGTGCTGAATAAGCATCTTGTACCCCTAATTATAATTTCCTGCGGCTTCTGGTGCTTCTTCGAGCTGATCAATATAAGGCTCCAGAACTGGTATTATATAAATCTCCCCGTACATACGATCCAACGTTACGGAGGATACTTGCTCGCGTACGGCACGGTCATTCCCGCGATCTGCCTTACCGAAGAATTGGCCTATATTTTAATCGGAGAGATCAACGTAAAACCATTCAGGATCGAGCGGTATCCTTCCTTTGCCATCCCCCTTGGCATTGCAATACTGTTTCTGACCCTTATCTTTCCGCGGTATCTTTTTGCCTGTACCTGGATCTTTGCTGTCCTTGTCATCGATGCCGTTAACTATGCCCGTGGGTACAGGTCATTCATGGCGGCTTTTGAAAAGGGCCTCGCAGGCCACTTTGTCGGCGCCGCCATTGCCGGCCT
>JAKQBZ010000098.1 GCA_029559435.1 Deltaproteobacteria bacterium
TCATTACGCTCCTGCGGCTACATTCGCTCGCGTTCGGCTTCGGAACTTTTGCTTCGCAAAAGACCGAGCTTCCTCGCCTCACGACGGTTTGCTCCGGGATATCCCGACGCCATACTCTCATTGTATATTACCGATAGTATATCGTATTTCGTATAACGTTCGGGTTTACAACCTTTCACTTTTCACCTTTCACGTTTCACAGTATTAGATCTTTACAATCGTATATTCTCTTTCCCCGAGCCCCATCTTTACGGCGTGGTCAAGCTGTATGTTCCAGTCGATGGAAGGGTAGATGGCCCGCCATTTGTCCTCGCCTTTCTTCAGGCGGACTTTGATCGCGGTGCCTGGAACAGACTCCTCATTGTTGACAAGGTCACAGGCTGCTGCATCGATGGCAACGGGGTCTATTGAGCCGAGGATGCCTACGTCCTTAACGATAGGTGCATCGTTGTGAGGGTAGCAGTCGCAGGCAGGACTGACCTGCATGACAAAGCTCAGAAAAACCGATTTCTTTTCTTTTCCTTTAAGTGCGCCGCAGGCATATTCGACCATTTTTTTCTGAAAGACGTCAGCCGGTTGTTGCCACTGGACCTCGATCGCCTTTGTCGGACATATGATAATGCATTCGCCGCAGCCGATACACTTCTTAGCGTTAATAGATGCCTTTTTATCCTTTACGGAAATCGCCTCAACGGGACAGTAGGGAACGCACGTCTTGCACCCTATGCAGGTCCGGGCATTTACCTGCGGCGCAACGCCGCTGTGTTGAACGAGCTTGCCTTCACGTGTTGCACAGCCCATGCCGATGTTTTTCAAAGTACCGCCGAACCCGGAAAGCTCATGAGCCTTAAAATGTGTAACGACGACCATCGCGTCGGCATCGGCAATATCCTTCGCGATGCTTGTTTCCTTAAGGATCTCTCCTTTAACCGGGACCTTTATCCCGCTGCCGCCCCTGAGGCCGTCTGCGATGACAATAGGGCAGCCTACGCAGGAATAGTCAAAACCGTTCAACACGGCGGTCGTAAGGTGGTCAACGGAATCGCTTCTGGAGCCTTTGTAAAGGGTATTCGTATCAGTAAGAAAAGACCTTCCGCCTGCGCTTTTTACCTTGTCCGCCACCACTCTGAGGAATATGGGCCTCAGGTATGCGGTATTGCCCATCTCACCGAAGTGGAGCTTTATTGCAACGAGGTCATTCTTCCTGATCTTCGTATTGAGCTTGACACGGTTCAAAAGGTCCCCAACCTTATCAAGGATACTTCTTTTAGGTGTTGCCCTGAAATCAGTAAAATAGACAGTGGACATTGCAGGCTCCTTTTTTATTTAATTTATAGGAAAATTATGTTAGAAGTAGAGCGATTTTGTCAACCTAAAAGGAGGCTTGCTGGATGTTGAATCTTTCCGAAAAGCATATTATGATCCAAAAGATAGCTGAAAAACTGGCAAAGGAAAAGGTTGCCCCGAGGGCAAAAGAGATAGACAGGACAGGCGCTTTCCCGTGGGATCTTGTTGATATATACAAAAAACATGGCTTTCTTTACCTCATGCTGCCGGAGAAATTCGGCGGGCTTGACGGCGACATCACATCTCTGTGCCTCGTCATCGAAGAGCTGGCAAAGATATCTGGAGCGTCTTCACTCGTGCCGCTTGCCCATAACGTGGGCATAATGCCCATCATGGTATCAGCAAACGAGGAACAAAAAGAATACATATACAACAAAATAGCCGACCCTGATAAGCCTTACTTAGTAGCCTTTTGCTTAACCGAGCCGGAAGCAGGATCTGATGCGTCGCATATGAGGACAACTGCCGTAAAAGATGGAGAATATTATTATTTGAACGGCAAGAAATCAATGATCACAAACGGCGCAAATGCTCAACTTTACTCGGTTTTCGCGAATACAAACCCGAAACTGCGGACAAAGGGAATATCGGCATTTTACGTTGAGAGGGATTATCCGGGCGTCATAATCGGGAAAAGCGAAGATAAGATGGGAATGATAGGCTCCGATATCACAGAGATCATATTCGATAATGTCCGCCTTTCAAAAGAAAACCTCTTGGGCAAAGAAGGCCAGGGATGGGATATAGCGATGTCCACGCTGAATCTTTCAAGGCCTGCCGTTGGAGCGCAGGCCGTCGGCATTGCACAGGGGGCTTTGGATTTTTCTACAGAATATGCGTGGAAAAGGGTTCAGTTCGGCCAGAAGCTTGCCGACTTCGAGGGGATACAATTCATGGTAGCAGACATGGCCACTTTAGTGGAGGCGGCCAGGGCGCTTGTATACGATGCGGCGCACCTCCTTGATATGAAGGTCTACGAAAGGGATAAGATGAGCGCTATCGGGGTTGATAAATTATCTGCAATGGCCAAGGTTTATTCAGCAGACGTGGCGATGAAGGTTACCACCGACGCGGTCCAGATACTCGGCGGCTACGGGTATACGAAAGATTACCCCGTTGAAAGAATGATGAGGGATGCGAAGGCAACACAGATCTACGAAGGGACGAACCAGATCCAGAGGATCGTCATCGCAAGGGATATATTCAGGAACTTCATGCCGTAAAAGACAATAAATAACGTTCGGCGTCATTCGTTCAGAGTTCGGCGACAGATACTGTGTAAGATGTTAGCAGGGAAGAGGCCGGAAAGAGCGAGACATAGTCAAGCTGTTTAAAATAAGATAATAGTTAACATAATATCTCTTATCAGAACAATCAAATTTAACTTAGAATTTGTAAGGTGTGAGTCCTGGCTTTTCGACCCTTCTAATTACCCGCCCGCCAGAGGGTCCATATAAGCTTCGACTCTGACAGTATCGCCTTCATTTACCTTTCTCTTAAGTCCTTCTGAAAAAATAAAGTGGCTTTTTCCGTTGAGATAAAGATTACGGAGGTCGTCTCCCATCTCTCCTTTATCGATAAATCTTAAATACGGATACATTTCGTATAGTCTTTGAAGGACATCTTGCAAGGTATTCTCTCCGTCTTGTAGCTCCATATCTAAAGGAGGTTCAAAAACATTGGCTATTCTTAAGTTTGATTCAACCTTTACCTTTATCTTCATGAGAACACCTTAACGTGTAAATAAATATAACGTCAGCTCAAACCGGTGTCAAGCCTACAGCCTTTTAAGTGACCTTAGGCCATCTTTTTTCCTGCCTCTTCGACAGCCTCGACTATCTTTTTGTAGCCTGTGCACCTGCATATATTTGAAGATATTGTCTTGACGATCTCCTTCTTTGTCGGCCTCTTTTTTCTGTCAAGAAGAGCCTTTGCGGTCATTATCATACCTGAAGTACAGAAGCCGCACTGAACAGCGCCCTTTTCCATGAAGGCCTCCTGGAGCGGATGGAGTTCTCCGTTCTCTTTAAGGCCTTCTACGGTTGTGATAACTGCGCCGTCAACCTCGGCGGTCAATACAATGCATGACCGTACAGGTATCCCGTTGACAACAACCGTACATGCCCCGCAGGCTCCCATACTGCAGGCCTCCTTCGCCCCGGTAAGGTTAAGCCTTTCCCTAAGGGTTTCGAGGAGGGTCTCGTAGGGTCTTACCTGAAGCACGTTCTTTTCGTTGTTTACCTGAATGTTAACCCTTATTGTCTTCATTTCCATCCCTCCTGAAGAACTCTCCTGATCGCCTTTTTCAAGAGTGCTCCTGCCATTCTCTTACGGTAAATAGCTGAAAGTACAGTGTTCGACACAGGCTTGGCGTCAGCATATATCCTGTCGGAAGCCTCTTTAATCGTGATTTCGTTAATATTTTTAAGGTCATACAAGCGCGGCGCCAACCCAATACCGCCGACGCAGGCCCTTGCTGCGGCTCCTTTTACAGATACCGCAACCCCGGCCAAAGGATAGTCCATAGAATCCCTTACCCGCAACTTTTCGTATGCCCCCTGGGTCTTTTTCAATGGGATGAGTATTTCCGTAAGGATCTCGCCGGGTTCTACTAAAAAAGGACTTCTTCCATCTCCACTGAATATTTTCTCCAGTTCTACTGTTCGCTCGCCCCGCGGTCCAACTAATTTTACTTGTGCGGAAAGGGTTATGAGCGATGGCGCGTTGTCGCTGCAATAGTTCGAAAAACATGCCTTTGCGTTGGGGACAACGTTGCATGCCGCCCCTCCCATCTTGTAGCAGAACCCTCTCGCTGTCCGCCACTCCAGTGATTTGTTGTACAAGAGGCAGTGCGTATCCTGGAGGATATTTCCTCCGATGGTCCCTCGCATCTGGAGCGTTTCGCAGGAAGTAGCGTCAAGCGATTCGTAAAGCGCAGGGAAATATTCCCTGACAACGGGATCGTTCTTAAGATTGAAGAGGGTCACGTTTGCGCCTACGGTCAACCATCCGCCATTATTGCGGGAAACAGCCTTCAGTTCTTCAATGTCCTTCAGGTCTATGACGGCCGTTGGCGTAGATAACCTCAGTTTTATTAACGGGATCAGGTCTGTGCCGCCTGCAAGGTATCGTGCCCGCCCTTTATGATCATGATAAAAGGCAACTGCCTCGGCAACGCTCTTCGCCTTTTTATATTCAAATTTCGGTAGGATCATCCTTTCACCCCCTTCTTCCGTTCCAGCATTGTTAAAACCTTGTCGGGCGTCAGCGGCAGCTCCTCAAAGAGCTCTCCCGTAGCATTTGTAACGGCGCAAGCGACCGCGCTGTATGCATTCATGCGGACCGTAAGCCCCCCTTCCTTTGCTCCGAAAGGCCCTTCAGGGTCCAGGGAGCTTATTATGATCGTATCGATATCAGGCATATCGCACGCAAGGGGTACTTTATACTCCAGAAGGTCGGGGTTCAGTAAGTGCCCCTTGTCCCAGAGGTTTCCTTCCGTGATCGCCGCCACTCCTGCCTGCTGGACCGAGCCGTCCATCTGCCCTTCTACCGCCATAGGGTTAATGGCGCGTCCGCAGTCGTGCGCCGTTGTAAATCGGGGCATCGCGATCTTTCCCGTTTCTGGATCTATGGAGACCTCTGCAATAGAGGTTCCGAATGAGAATGTTCCTGCCATCTGCCCCCAGGGCCTTGATACCCATTCCCTCTCGAAATCGATGTTGGGGAAGTAAGAACCTGTCGCTGCGACCGGCTCGCCTCTGAAAAAGGCCTCCCTCACTACCCATGAGATAGGCATCTTTTTGTCAGGCTCCTTCATTGAATATGCCAGCCCATCCTTCAAGCCTATATCTGCCGCTTTTACGCGCAGCTTTTGCGCTGCGATACTGACGATCTTCTTGCGCGCATTCTCGCAGGCAACCCTCACCGCATTGGCTCCCACGAAGGCCGCGGCCTGGGAATATGCACCCGGATCGAGGTTTGTCACCTCTGTGTCGGCGCACACGAGGTTGATGTCTTTCATGGGAATGCCGAGCACCTCAGAGGCAACCTGGATGACCATAGACTCATTCCCCTGCCCATTATCGACGAGGCCCGTCACGAGCGTCGCTTGTCCGTCGTCGTTTATCTTGACATAGCACGACGAACCTGACCGAAAACCCATGGGGAAACCGCACATGATCGCGATGCATCCCATGCCGATCCCTTTGAGGCCGGATTTCCTTGCCCATCTTTTTTTGAAATTGGTCCTCTCTGAAGCCGCTTTGATCGTATCTTTAAGCCCGCAGCTTGTGATCTTCGACTTTGTTGCCGTTACTTCGCCGGGCTTCAGCCCGTTCTTTAGGCGTATATCTACAGGATCGATCCCGAGCTCCTTCGCCATAAGGTCCATCTGGGCCTCGTTGCCGGCAAGAAATGCCCTTCCATGGCAGCCGTACATGCCCCGGATACCCTTGTTTGTGAACACCCTGTACCCGTTATACCGTACGTTGGGAAAGCGATAGCACTCTTCGTAAACATAAAATGGTATGGATGTTGCTATCGGGCCCGTCGAGCTATAGGCACCGCCATTGTAGATGACCCGGTAGTCCTTCGCTACAATGGTACCGTCTTTCTTCATGCCTGTTTTTATTGTTGCCATGATATCATGCACCTGCCGCGAGCTGGTGGCATTCTCCTCGCGCGACAGCACGAGCTTGACCGGCCTGCCGGCTTTAATGGAAAGAAGCGATGCAACAAGGTCGCCAGGCGCAACTTCAGAACGGCCCCCAAAGGCTCCACCGGAATTTATATGGCGGATGCGCACCTTGTTGAGAGGCAGCTTGAGGAGGTTTGAAAGCGCTTTTGCGCGGACATGCGGCCCGGCATTGGGCATCCAGAGGTCGAGGTAGCCGTTTGCATAGGAAGCTACGACTGCGTATGGCTCCATCATTGCGTACGCCTCACCTGCCGCCTTGAAAGTGTCCTCACGGACGAGGAAGGCCTTTCCCATCGCCTTGTCCACTTCGCCCACATCGATGTGAATGTGTATGTTGATATTATTTTTATGCTCCGCATGGATCTGCGGCGCACCTTCCTTCATGGACTCTATAGGGTCGAAGACTGCCGGCAGCGGCTCATAGTCCACCTTAATATATGAAAGGGCTTCCAGCGCCGTTTCTTCGTCTACTGCAGCAACAGCCGCCACATCTTCCCCGATATAGCGGACCTTGTCAGTCGGAAGCATGGCGTGGTCCTGTGTGTACCGGAAAACGCCCCACTTTATTCCGTATGCATCAAAACCGCTGATGGCCGCCTTAACGCCGGGGACCTTCAGCGCACGCTTAAGATCAATACTGACGATCCTTGCGTGAGGATAAGGGCTCCTCAGGACCTTCCCAACGAGAATGTTCGGAAGTTTTATATCAGCGGTATACCGCGCCGCGCCGGTGACCTTGTCAAGAGAGTCGCTTCTCACGACCCTTTTGCCGACAATGTTAAAATTATCCTTCATAGATACCCCCTTAAAAAACGTGGACATCGCATATTTTACCTTTCCTTCCGCTCATATTAAACTCATTTTTTATATTTTTCGCTTACGTACGCCATGGATTCATCTATCGCCTTCAGCGCCTGGCTCAGGTCTTCCTCGGTATGCCGGTAACTGATATATGCATGGTGGTGAGGGGTAAAAAAGAAGCCTTTACGGATCATCTGGGTGTAAAAATCTGTACGTTTTCCCTTCAGCATGGCAGGGTCGCTGTCTGAAAAGGTTACGAAGAACATTGGTGCTACGCCGCTCAGCTCGGCGCCGATGTCATACTTGTCGATGAGGGCCTGGATCTTTTTTATAAAGCGCTCGCCCTTCTCCCAGATCTTTTCAATGACCTTTTCCCTCTCCATGATCTCAATGGTTTTCAGGGCCGCTATATACCCGTCACTGTTAGGAAAAAATGTTGAGGAGATGAAAAGCTTCGACGCCGCTGCCATCATAACGTCCTCTTTTCCCGTAACGACGCTTATCGCATATCCGTTAGCCATTCCCTTGCCAAGGACTGTCAGGTCTGGCGTCACGCCGTACAGTTCCTGAGTACCTCCCATCCTGAGCCTGAAACAGGTGCGGACCTCATCGTAGACAAGAACGGCGCCATACTTATTTGCAAGCTCCCGTACTCCCTCAAGGAACCCCGGTTTTGGCGTCTGCATCTTCTGGTGAAGCGGGTGCCCGAAGGGGGTCATGATGATAGCCGCTGTCTCCTTGCCGTGCTTTGCCATCAGCTCTTCGAGCTTGCCGAGATCGTTATAATGAAATTCATGGACATCCTCATAGAACTTTTCAGGGATGCCTCCTTTCATTTCCACGCACCAGTCATGCCAGCCGTGGTATCCGCAGCGCATGACCTTTATTTTCCCCGTATATGCCCTGGCAATGCGGATAGCTGCGGTCGTGGCATCTGAACCGGTCTTAAGGAAAATGCTCAGTTCAGCAGAGGGGATAAGCTGATTCAGCTTCTTTGCCAGCTCGTTCTGATAGGGCTGGGTCAAGGAGAAGCAGAAACCTTTGTCCTTTATCTGTTTTATTACCGCGTCGTCGACCTCTTCCTCTCTATAGCCAAGGATAATAGGCCCGTAACCGCAGAGAAAATCTATATATTCGTTCCCATCGACATCGGTCAGCCTGCAGCCTTTGCCATATTCAAGAAAGATCGGGTACTCTCCCATTATAAAATCACCCGGCTTCCTCGCGCCCAGGACGCCTCCCGGAACCAGCGTCTTTGCCTCTTCAAAAAGTTCCAGGCTTTTTGTTATGTTCAGTTTCTTGGCTTCTTCCATGAGGGCCCTCCTTATATTTACAGTTTAAATAAAGACGATATGGTCTCTGTCTGATGTATCCTTGCACCTCTTTTGAGCAATTCTTTAAGGAATTTTTCCGGATCGATGCAGCCCTCCGGCGCCACCACGCCTTTTACCTTGACATCACCTGCAAACATCATTAAGGCCGCGATCGATGCCGGAAGCCCTGTCCCCGGAGCCATCCTCCCCACTATATCTGCCGTATATGTGACCCCCCTCCCCTGCCGTTCACCCTTTACGATCACCTTCAAGCCAGAAGCGGCAGGGCCGTTATCCCTGTTCTTAGGGATTGTGTCCCAAAGCCGTAATGTCAGGTCATAGGGCACAACCTTCGTCCCCTTGATCTCTAAGGCCTCCGTGCTAAGAAAGCCCGTTTCTTTCTGCTCTTTGATAAGCTCATCTACCCATAACGGTATGAGCGCCCCCTTAATAACCACTTTCTTTACCCCTTCAATGTACTTCGGTATTGTTATGGGCTGGGGGTGGCCTACATAGCGTACTACACAGGTGCCGAGAGGCGGGAGAAATTCAGCGGTCTCTTCTCCGGTGCCGCCTTCTACATATTCTAACTTACCATCCAGATACTGGGGTATTTTTCCGGTAACCATATGAAGGCTATGATCCCAGGCAGCGCCGGCAAGCTCGGCAATACTTACCACCCAGAATAAGTGTATCTCATCGACACGGTCCATCTGATCTGCATACCATTTTACCAGCACGTTGTTTGTCCCCGGGTCTGATCCCATGCCCGTCAGAACGGTTATACCTGCCTCTTTGGCTGCCTTATCGATGTCTGCAGAAGAAAAAAGGATGGGGACAGCCTCATAGTCGTCGCAGATATCTATATAATTAACCCTTGCCTCAACTGCCGCTCTGGCTACCGCGACCGCCGTCTTATAGAACGGCCCCGCACAGTTGATGACAACGTCAACATCACTGATTGTCTTGACCATGGCGCTGTGATCATTTACATCTATCTTCACCAGAGAAACCTTTTCGCTGGCGCGCAGCTTGTCCTGCACGCGGTTCGGGTCTGTATTGATGTCGCCGAGGATCACGCTTTTAATCTGTTCCTGTTTGATGAGGTCTCTGGCAACTCCCTGTCCCATACCCCCCGTTCCCCCTATTACCAATGCCCGCATTCTTCCTCCCTTCAGCTTATTTATTGATATCGAAATCCCCTTCCAGAAGCTCCGTTAATACCCCGTGAAGCTTGTTGGGGTGGTGAACGAAGGCATACCGGGTTCCGAAAAGCTCCCTTGGCTTGTCGTCGATCAGTTTGACGTTCTTCTCCTTAAGCTCCCGCATTGACTTTTCAAGATTGTCTACTTTATAGGATATGAGGAAGGCGCCCTCCCCCCTGCTGTCAATGAATTTAGCAACCTCTCCGCCAGGAGAGGTTGATTCCATAAACTCAACAGCCACTTCTCCGATATAATACCGGGCTACTTTTATCTTCTCTGATTCAGCAACATATTCACAGGCGGGCAGCAGGTCAAAATGATCCTTGTATATTTTTTTTGTTTCTTCAAGGTCTTTTACCGCGAAGCAGATATGATCGATCTTTTCTATCTTCATATTTTAGTACCTCGTTATGTTTGACATTCTTTGTTTTGAATAACTATGGAAGAATACAGATATATTATATGGCCAGGCAAATCACCGCTCCTTCCGCTCAGTTTCTAAAATGTATACAGTATACAATACAAGTAAAAAATATATGCAATTATATTCTTTGTCAACTAAATTATTTGCACCTAAAAAAATGAAATTATGCTACAATACTCTATTCACTAAAAAACAGAGTTTATTCATGGTTGATAATAAGATCAATGAGTACTATAAGCATGTTGAAGTAAAACTTGAAGATATAGTAGATAATCTATTAAAATCTAAAGTAAATGACCATGATAACATTCTTATGAATGTGCAGAACCTTATAGAAAAGGTATTTATCAGGTCAGCCATGAAGCTTTCAGGCAATAACGTTTCGAAGGCTTCAAAACTATTAGGTATTAACAGGAATACCCTCAGCAAAAAGGTTAAAGAGGAACGATCAAACCGTTAAAACATATCTGGCAATAAGATCCCCGAGCTCTTTTGTACCCATGCCCATTTTGCCTGCTTCAAGGGATCTGATATCTTCTTTCAGGGCCTTTTGAACTGCTTTTTCAATAATATCAGCAGCTTCCTGTTCACCAACAAATCCAAGCATCATCCCTGCTGCAAGGATTGCTGCAAGGGGATTGATCACGTTCTTTCCGGTATATTTCGGAGCAGACCCTCCCATCGGCTCAAACATTGATACGCCTTCAGGGTTAATGTTCCCGCCGCATGCAATGCCTAATCCGCCTTGTATCATCGCCGCCAGATCGGTAATAATATCGCCAAAAAGATTATCGGTGACGATCACGTCGAACCATTCCGGGTTTTTGACCATCCACATGCAGGTTGCGTCTACATGGGCATAGTCAGTCTTCACGCCGGGATAATCTTTCGCTACTTCGTAAAAGGCGCGCTCCCAAAGGCCCGAGGCAAATGTGAGAACATTTGTTTTCGCGCACAATGTAAGCTTCTTCTCTTTGTTTCGTTTTTTTGTATATTCAAAGGCAAACCGCAGACATCGCTCGACGCCTTTTCGCGTATTTATCGATTCTTGTGTGGCTACTTCATCCTTTGTCCCCTTTTTCAGGACGCCGCCCGCGCCTGCGTACAATCCCTCTGTATTTTCACGAACTACAACGAAATCTATCTCTTTTGGGCCTTTATTTTTAAGCGGGGTATCGACCCCTTCGTAGAGCTTTACGGGCCTTAGATTGATGTACTGGTCGAGCTCAAATCTCGTACGCAGGAGTATCCCTTTTTCCAGCACGCCAGGCTTAACATCGGGGTGGCCTATGGCGCCGAGATAGATCGCATGGTACTGCCTTAGCTCATCGAGGACGCTGTCCGGCAGCACTTCACCTGTTTTTAAATAACGTTCCCCTCCGATGTCGTAATAGGTGTACTTTAAGGCAAAACCCAATTTTTTCGATATGGTATCAATAACTTTAATGCCCTCTGCAACGACTTCAGGACCAGTCCCGTCACCAGGGATCACCGCTATGTTATATTCCTTGCCCATTTTTCTCCTCCATATCCTTAAACTTTTCCTGTAAGCGCTTTTGCCCCGATATCCTTCCTGTAATGCATGCCGTCAAACTCTATCATAGATACTGCTTCGTACGCCCTCTTCATTGCATCTTCGTAAGTGCTGCCTATCGCTGTAACGCCCAGCACCCTTCCGCCGGAGGTATAATAGCGGTCGTCTGATTTCTTCGTTCCGGCGTGAAATACCATAATATCCTCTCTGCCTTTTAGCTTTTCCAGTCCATTGATAAGAAGCCCTTTTTCCGGTTTATCGGGATATCCTTTCGACGCAATGACAACGCATATCGACACGCCCTCCTTCCACCGGATCTCCTTGATGGTGTTCAGTTTTCCATCTATGCATGCCATCAGGATAGGCAGGAGATCGCTTTCCATCTTGAAAAGTATGGGTTGCGTTTCGGGATCGCCAAGACGGGCGTTGAACTCTATGACATAGGGGTCGTTCCCCTTCAGCATAAGCCCGCCGTAGAGCACGCCCTTATAGACGATGCCGTTGTCCCTCATCGCCGCTATAGTCCTCTCCATGATCCTGAGCTTGATCTCCCGTTCCAATGCATCGTTTACGAATGGTATAGGGGTGTAGGCGCCCATGCCGCCCGTGTTGGGCCCTTTGTCGCCGTCGAGCAGCGGCTTGTGGTCCTGCGAAGTGAGAAGGGAAAGCATGGATGTGCCGTCTGTAAAGGCAAGATAGGATGCCTCAACCCCCGGTAGGTATTCCTCTATAACGATCTTCCTTCCGGCATCCCCGTGTATCCCCTTTATCATCAGATCTTCAAGAACGCCCCGGCCTTCCTCCTGGTCCCAGATCACGTAGGCGCCCTTCCCTGCACATAGGCCGTCAGCTTTAATAACGTAAGGAGGCACGAGGCTGTCCAGATATTTCACGGCATCCTCATATCGGTCAAATACGTCGAACGCCGCTGTCGGTATTTCATATTTTCGCATAAGCTCTTTCGCAAAGACCTTGCTCGCTTCGATCATGGCGCCCTGTTTCTTTGGTCCGAATATCGGTATCCCATTTTTTTCAAAGACGTCCACAATGCCTTCGGCAAGGGGATTCTCGGGGCCTACAATAACCAGGTCGATATGTTTTCTTTTTGAAAAATCAAGGAGTTCCCCGGTTTTGCCGACATCGATCGCAACACATTCCGCCATATCCGAGATACCGCCGTTGCCAGGTATGCAATATATAGCCTTCACATCTTTTGATTGTGACAGCTTCCATACAAGGGCATGCTCCCTACCTCCGCCGCCGATTGCAAGAATGTTCATGCATCCTTCCTTATATCCTAAACTTTTGACAGGTATGAAAAGATTGCGCCGTCATAATCCGACGTAATTGAAAAGACCTTTTTCGCGAGATAGAATCTTAGATCTTCTGTTGTCTCGCCGTTGTTCGCCTTCATGTTGTCGATCACCTTCCGGTAATCGTCAGGGTCTACCACAACGGTCACATATTTGTAATTTTTTGCCGCCGCCCTGATCATCGATGGCCCGCCTATATCAATGTTTTCTATAGCTTCCTCAAAGGTGCACCCTTTGCTGATAACTTCTTTAAAGGGGTAAAGATTTACCACGATCATATCGATATGCTTGATGCCAAGGGTTTCCATCGCCTTTTGATGTTCTGCGTTGTCGCGTATGTTAAGGATCCCTCCATGTATCTTCGGGTGGAGGGTCTTTACCCTTCCGTCCATGATCTCCGGAAAACCTGTGTATGAGCTTACTTCCAATGGATTCAGGCCAAGGCCCTCAAGGTATTTTTTTGTCCCGCCCGTAGAGAGCACCTCTGCTCCGTAATCCTTCAGGCATGTCGCCAGGTCATTGAGACCGGATTTATTCGACACGCTCACCACCGCACGTTTAATTCTCATATTCCCTCCTTTATTTAAAGACCTAAAGATTCGTTGATTATAAAGACCGATATGTCCGTTCCATTTGGTTTTCGCTCAAGTATGGAGACGATCCTGCATATCCTCTGTTCCGACTTGCAGTCGTGGCAATAGCCCGTTTTCGCACAGGGCAACGGGAGATTCAGCCTTTTTGCATTCATGGGCGCCGCGACATCCTTGATCCTCTCGATAGCGGCCTCGACATCAGGGACGATCTTGTTGCAGCCGGCAACAATAATAACCTTCTTCGGACCAAAGGTGATGCTGCTTACCCTGTTGCCAAACCCGTCAATGTTCACGATCTCGCCGTTCTCGGTGATCGCATTCGACCCTGACAGGAAAAGATCGCT
>JAKQBZ010000101.1 GCA_029559435.1 Deltaproteobacteria bacterium
CAGCTCATACCGGTTGGCCATGCATTTGCCGCCGACCGGTACACGTACGTTCCCCTCATAGGCATTTTTTATATTATCGCGGCCGGTTTTCTGTATCTTCGCGAAAAGAAATGGCGCTTTGCCGGGCCCCTGAACATTGCATTGACAATACTTCTTCTTTTCGCGCTGCTCACAAGCGGCCTCCTTGCCAGGAACAGGATACATGTCTGGAAGGACGGCCTTTCTCTCTGGGACAACGTGATCAAGAGCTATCCTTTCAGCTCTATAGCTTACAACAACAGGGGTGCTGCGTATTTTGTCAATAATCAACACGATCAGGCGATAAAAGATTTTACCAGTGCAATAACGGTAAGCCCGAACTATGACCAGGCGAATGCCAACCTCTGCCGCGCCTATATAACAACGGGCGATGAGAAGAAGGCCCTCCCCTTCTGTTTAAAGGCGATCCAGATAAACCCGCGGATGGACGACGTCTACATTCTTCTGGGCAATATGTTCCATGCGAACGATAAAGATAAGGCCATATCTCTGTATAGAAGATCTATTGAGGCAAGGCCAAGAAACGAGCGCGCCTATTACAACCTTTGCACGACCTATCTGTCCATGCAGGACTATAAAAATGCAGAGAGCGCCTGCCTGAAGGCCATCGAGATAGACCCGGATTTTGCAGACGCCTATAACAATCTCGCGAACGTCTATCTTGCGACGAACAGGCAGAAAGACGCCATGGCATCCTATAAAAAGGCCCTTGCGTTAAACCCCGGCATCGGCGCAGCTCATAATAATCTTGGCACTATTTACCTGTACGCAAAACAATATGACCTTGCCATATCCCATATCGACAGGGCGGTTGCCCTGGGCCACCCGGTCCATCCGGATGTGCTGGAGATGCTCAAGCAACACCGGAAAAAGAATAACCAATAACCAAACATCAATCATCAATTAATATTCAATAACCAATGACCGAATACCCAAACGGGGAAATACCGGCAAGTCTTTGCTTGGTTATTGAATATTGGGTATTGGTGATTAATTGGAGCTTGGTTATTGGTGTTTGGTTATTCTCTTTCCGGGAAGCATGCCACCCTGTGCTCTTTACTGCCGGTAAGCTGCGGCATGGAATCGCGGCAGGCGGGCTTTCTCTCCTCGCATCTCGGATAGTACGAACATCCCCTGCTCCCGTCAAAAACAGCTTCGTCCTCTTTTCTGAAAAATTCCCCCTTTGAGGCCTTTATGAGCATTTTTGTGTAGGGATGAAGAGGGTTCAGGAATACTTCGTCCTTTGTCCCGGCCTCAACCACCCTGCCCTTGTAAATAACCATGATCTCATCGGAGACAAACCGCACTACGTTGAGGTCGTGGGACACAAACAACATGGCAATATCCGTCATGTCCTTTATATCAAGGAAGAGGTTAACGATCTGTGACTGGATCGACACGTCAAGCGATGAAACCGGCTCGTCGGCGATTATCAAGGCAGGGTCTGTCGTTAGCGCCCTTCCGATGGCAACCCGCTGACGCTGCCCTCCGCTCATCTCATGGGGATATTTTTTCATAAACCCTTCGTCAAGGCCAACGCTTTTAAGGATCCCTGCCACTTTATCCGCCGCCTCCTTTTTATCAACTATTTTGTGGAACAGCATCGGCTCGGCAATGACATCAAAGACCTTTTTCCGCGGGTTCAGCGAGGAATAAGGGTCCTGGAAGATGATCTGCATCTTTTTCCGCAGAGACTTAAGCTCTCCCTTCGGCAGGCCCAGCAGGTCCTTTCCCATAAAAGAGATCGTCCCTCCGTCCGGCCGTTCGAGAAGCAGGATGCACCGCGCAAGCGTGCTTTTGCCGGAACCGCTCTCGCCGACGATACCGATGGTCTTCCCCTGGTCGAGATCAAGAGATACCCCGCTCAAGGCATGAATGATATCCTTTTTAACTGAAAAAACGGATCTCTTTACTTCGTAGACCCTCTGCAGGTCTAATACAGATAGCACCTGGCCCATTGTCCCTTTCCTATCTCTTTCATGACCGGCTCCTCTTCCCTGCACACAGGCATCACATAAGGGCACCGCGGATGAAACGTACAGCCCGCCGGCAGCTCCGCAAGCCTGGGAACAAAACCCGGTATAGCCGTAAGGCGTTTCTGGTTGCCCGTAAGGCCATAAATAGAGGAAAGCAGCCCCTTGCTGTAAGGATGAAGCGGCTCGCTGAAAAAGTCGTCCACGGAGTTCTGCTCAAGCATCCTGCCCGCATACATGATCCCTATCCTCTGGCCGAATTTCTTCATGATGTTGAGATTGTGGGTAATAAAAATCATCGACATGGCAGAATTATCGACCAAGCCCTGGAGGAGGTTTATGATCTGTGACTCTGTTGCCACATCCAGCGCAGTCGTGGGCTCGTCGGCTATAACAAGGGACGGCCCGCAGGATATGGCGATCCCGATAAGGATCCTCTGCCTTTGACCTCCGCTCAACTGGTGCGGGTATTGTGCATATCTCTTTTCGGGATCTTCAAACCCGACCTGCCTCAGAAGCTCTATCGCCGCGCCCTTAGCCTCTTTTTTTCCGACCTTTTTATGTATAATGATCGCCTCGCTGACCTGCTCGCCGACGCGGAAGACCGGGTTGAGCGCGCTCATCGGCTCCTGGAATATCATGCCGATCCTGCCGCCCCTCACCTCTTCCATTTCCCGGTCCGACAGCTTGAGAAGGTCCCTGCCTTCAAAGACGACCTCCCCCTTGACTATCCTGCCGGGAGGCTGGACAAGCCTCATAATCGACAGGGCGGTCATGGTCTTCCCGCACCCGCTTTCGCCCACGAGGCCAAAGATCTCTCCCTTTGAAACCGAAAAGCTGACGCCGTGGACGGCGCGTATGGCCCTTCCCTCTATAAAAAAAGATGTATTCAGGTCTGTGACGTCTAACAATTGCATGGCAGTATAAAATCTTTTTGCTTATTTGGACCTTATGCATTATACTAATCCAAAACAAAATGGCAAGCCTTTTGTATTCGGACCTACAGGCGCAGACGCATTACAGATAAACTGATTGCAGATCGAACAACTATTACGGAATAGAAGCGAGGTACACGATGCCGCAAAAAAATGATAAAGCGCTCCGGGAGGGGCTCACATTCGATGATGTCATGCTTGTGCCGTCGGAGAGCAATATCCTGCCGTCTGACGTTGATGTCTCCACGCATCTCACACGGTCGATCAGCCTTAATATACCCATATTAAGCGCCGCCATGGATACCGTTACGGAATCTAAAACAGCTATCTGCCTGGCCCAGGAGGGCGGGATAGGCATTATTCACCGGAACATGGGCATCGCGGAACAGGCCCAGGAAGTGGAGAAGGTGAAGAAATCAGAAAGCGGCATGATCGTTGACCCCATCACCATCGCGCCCGAGCAGAAGATAAAGGATACCCTCGAGCTCATGTCAAAATACAGGATATCAGGCATCCCCGTCACAAAAGGCAAAAAGCTGGTGGGCATTATCACCAACAGGGACCTTAGGTTCGAGACAAACCTTGAAGAGAAGGTCCAGAATGTAATGACAAAGGAAAATCTTGTAACGGTAAAGGAAGGCATAAACCTCGAAGAATCAAAGAAGATACTCCACAAGCATAAGATAGAAAAGCTCCTCGTCGTCGATAAGGAATACAACCTGAGAGGGTTGATCACCATCAAGGATATCGAGAAGATGAGGAAATATCCCCATTCGTGCAAAGACCACCTCGGGAGATTGCGCGTAGGGGCGGCCGTCGGGGTAAGCAGCGACCGCGAGCAGCGCGTTGACGCCCTCCTGAAGGCAGGCTGCGATGTCATCGTCGTCGATACTGCCCATGGCCACTCAAAGAACGTCATTGAAACGATCAGGGTATTGAAAGGCACCTTCAAAGACATACAGATCATAGCCGGAAATGTGGCAACCAAAGAAGGGTGCGTTGCGCTCATCAAAGCCGGCTGCGACGCTGTCAAGATAGGGGTCGGGCCTGGCTCCATCTGCACCACAAGGATCATAGCAGGGATCGGCGTGCCGCAGATCTCGGCCATCAAGGAGGCTGCAAAGGCCGCTGCCAGGCACGATATACCGATCATCGCCGACGGAGGGATAAAGTTCTCCGGGGATGTAACAAAGGCAATCGCCGCAGGGGCGCACACGGTAATGATAGGGAACCTCTTCGCCGGGACAGATGAAACGCCCGGTGAAATGGTCCTGTACCAGGGGCGTACATACAAGGTTTACCGGGGTATGGGCTCCCTTGAGGCGATGAAAGAAGGAAAATCCCGGGACAGGTACAGCATCCCGGAGGACGAAATAGAGGCAAAAATAGTGCCTGAGGGCATTGAAGGCAGGGTCCCCTACAGGGGTTCGCTGTCTATATGCATCCATCAGCTCATAGGGGGGCTGAAGGCAGGAATGGGTTACGTAGGCAGCCGTACCCTCAAAGAGCTGCAGACAAAATGCCGCTTTATCCGCATCAGCGCAGCGGGCTTGCGCGAGAGCCACGTCCATGACGTCATCATCACAAAAGAAGCCCCGAACTACAGGATAGAGTGAGAGAGCAGTGGATTACCACAGCGAATTAATAGTAATACTCGATTTCGGATCGCAGTATACCCAGCTCATAGCGAGGAAGGTAAGGGAGCTGGGCGTCTACTGCGAGATATACCCTCACAACCTGGAAATAGATACGTTGCGGTCCCTTGGCCCAAAAGGCATCATCCTTTCCGGGGGCCCGAGAAGCGTCACAGAAAAAGATGCCCCTCTTTGCGACCGGGCGGTCTTCGCGCTTGGCGTGCCGGTCCTGGGCATCTGTTACGGGCTGCAGCTCATCGCGAGCGTCTATTCCGGCCGGGTGGACAAATCTCCAAAGCGGGAATACGGAAAGGCGCATATCGCCATCGACAAAAAAGACAGGCTCCTCGAGGGCATCCATAATGGCGACATTGTATGGATGAGCCACCAGGACAAGATATTGAAGATGCCGAAAGGGTTTATCACCCTCGCCCACACCGACAATTCCCCCCACGCTGCGATCAGGGACAAGGACGGAAATATCTACGGCGTCCAGTTCCACCCCGAGGTCCACCATACGCGGAAAGGCAAGCGCATACTGAAGAACTTTCTCTATAAGATCTGCAGGTTGAAGGGGCTCTTTTCGCCCCGGTCATTCGTGGAGCTGGCAACGGAAAAGATCAGGGACGAGGTCGGGGATGAGCATGTCGTCTGCGCATTAAGCGGCGGCGTCGATTCCTCTGTTGTCGCCATGCTGATCCATAAGGCAATAGGAAGCAGGCTTCACAGCGTCTTTGTGAACAACGGCGTGCTGAGAAAGAACGAGGAGCGCGAGGTGCTCAAGGCCTTCAAGGGCAAACTCCATATGAACCTGAAATATGTAGATGCCGAAGACCGCTTCCTGGATGCGCTGAAAGGCGTCAAAGACCCTGAAAGAAAGCGAAAGATCATCGGAAGCCTTTTTATCAGGATCTTTGAGGATGAGGCAAAAGGCATAGGCAATGTAAGGTACCTTGCCCAGGGCACGCTCTACCCTGATGTCATCGAAAGCGTCTCCTTCAAAGGCCCCTCCGCTACGATAAAGAGCCACCACAATGTGGGCGGGCTTCCAAAAAAGATGAGATTAAAGCTCCTTGAGCCTCTCAGGGAACTTTTCAAGGATGAGGTAAGGATCGTCGGCAAGGAGCTCGGATTGCCTGACAATATAGTCTACCGGCAGCCCTTCCCCGGCCCGGGGCTGGCAATAAGGATCATCGGGGATGTAACGAGGGAAAGGCTCAGCGTGCTGAAGGATGCCGACAACATCATAAGGGATGAGGTGGAGCGGAACGGCAGGTTCAGGCATATCTGGCAATCCTTTGCTATCCTGATCCCCGTCAAGACGGTGGGGGTTATGGGCGACGAGAGGACATATGCAAATGTTATTGCCCTGAGGATAGTAGAGAGCGAGGATGCCATGACGGCAGACTGGGCAAGGATCCCTCCTGAAACGCTCGATATTGTGGCAAGACGGATCATCAACGAAGTGCCCGGGGTCAACAGGGTAGTCTACGATATCTCTTCAAAACCGCCGAGCACCATTGAGTGGGAATAAATGGCAGACTTCGTCCATCTTCACCTGCACACGCAGTACAGCCTCCTGGACGGGGCAATCCGCTTTGACCGGCTCTTCAACCTGGCAAAGCAATACAGGATGAATGCGTGCGCAATAACTGACCACGGAAATATGTTCGGCGCCGTTGATTTTTACTTCACCGCCCGTGAAGCAGGGATAAAACCCATCATAGGCTGCGAGGCCTACATCGCGCCAAAGTCCCGCTTTGATCAGAAAAGGATAAAAGGCGAGGACAACGCGTACCATATAGTCCTCCTTGCGATGAACCAGGAGGGATACAGGAACCTGCTGAAGCTCACGAGCTTCGGCCACCTCGAAGGCTTCTATTATGTCCCGAGGATAGACAGGGAGCTCCTGCGATCCTACAGCGCAGGCCTGATCTGTCTTACGGCATGCATTAAAGGAGAGATACCCAACCTCATCCTGAAGGACGACGAAAAGGCTTTAACGGGCACCATCGAAGAGTACCGCGCGCTGTTCGGCGACAGGCTGTTCTTCGAGCTCCAGGACAACGGGCTTGCAGAGCAGAAAAAGGTCAACGAGCGGCTTATCGGCCTTTCAAAGCATTACGGCATCCCCATCGTCGCAACCAACGACTGCCATTACCTCAAGAGAGAAGAGGCAAAGGCGCACGAACTCCTCCTTTGCATACAGACAGGCAAGACGATGAACGACGCAACGAGGATGAGCTTCAGGACAGACCAGTTCTATTTCAAGCCCATCGAAGAGGTCGAACTGGCCTTCTCCGCACATCCCGAAGCCCTTGCGAACACCGTCAGGATCGCGGAGATGTGCAACCTGGACATCGAAACAGGCACCTACCATTTCCCCGAATTCGCCCCTCCCGGATCTCTGGGGCTGAACGAATATTTCGAAAAGCTCTGCAACGAGGGATTTAATAAAAAGATGGGGAAGGACTACCCGCAAAAATACATGGAGCGCCTTCTCTACGAGCTTGAGGTGATCAAAAATACCGGGTTTGCCGGCTATTTCCTGATCGTCGCCGACTTCATCAACTACGCGAAGGAGCACGGCATCCCCGTCGGCCCCGGAAGAGGTTCGGCGGCGGGCAGCCTCGTAGCGTATTGCCTCGGCATCACCGACATCGACCCGATAAAATACGACCTCATCTTTGAACGTTTTTTAAACCCCGAAAGGATAAGCATGCCCGACATCGACGTCGACTTTTGCAAAAAAGGAAGGGACGAGGTGATCAGGTACGTGTCGGATAAATATGGAAAAGACAACGTTGCCCAGATCATCACCTTTGGAACGATGCAGTCGAAGGCAGCGGTGAGGGACGTGGGAAGGGCACTGGGAATGCCGTACGCTGAGGTCGACAAGATCGCCAAGCTCATCGTGTCGACCGACAACGGGATCGAGAAGGCGATCAGGGAAGAGCCGCAGATCAAAGAGCTCTATTCGCAAGACGGCCGCGTAAAAGAGCTGCTTGATAATGCCATGGTCCTTGAGGGCCTCGCCCGCCACGCGTCTACGCACGCGGCGGGAATCGTCATATCAAACAAGCACCTGACGGAATACCTGCCCCTTTACAGAGGGCAGCACGACGAGACGGTAACGCAGTACGATATGCGGATCATAGAAAAGATTGGTCTCATAAAGATCGATTTTCTCGGCCTTGAGACCTTAACGCTCATCGACAGCGTCGTCAAGCTCCTCCACGCCGAGAACATCGACATCGACATCAACACCATCCCCCTTGACGACCCGGAGACCTATAAGCTTCTCTCATCGGGGAATACCGCCGGGGTATTCCAGCTTGAAAGCAGGGGGATGAGGGATCTTCTTGTAAAATTGAAGCCGACAAAATTCGACGACATCATGCCGCTCATCGCCCTTTACAGGCCGGGCCCGCTGAAAAGCGGCATGGTGGATGAGTTCATCAGGAGAAAGAACAACCCGGCGCACATAAAATATGAAACGCCCGAGCTGGAAGATATCCTCCACGATACGCACGGCGTCATCATATACCAGGAACAGATCATGAAGATAGCCTCAAAGCTGGCCGGCTTTTCCCTCAAGGACTCGGACGCCCTGAGAAAGGCCATCAGCAAAAAGATCCCCGAGGCGCTCGAAAAATATAAGGAACAGTTTATCCAGGGGGCAATATCGAACAACGTTTCGTCAAAGGCAGCGGAAAGGATCTATGATATCATCCTCCGGTTCGGCGAATACGGCTTTAACAAATCGCACAGCACGGCTTACGGGCTCATCGCTTACCAGACGGCATACCTGAAGGCGCATTACCCCATCCATTATTTTGCGGCAATGCTCACGAACGAGATCAACGACACCGACAAGCTGATCAAATATATCACCGAATGCCGCGAGTCCGGGATCGAGGTCCTTCCTCCCGACATCAACAAAAGCGGCAAGGCCTTCCAGATCGTTGAGAACAAGATACGGTTCGGGCTCTCCGGCGTCAAGAACGTAGGAGATGCCGCCATCGACAACATCCTGCAGGTCAGGGACCAGGTCGGCGAATTCAATTCCTTCGCGCATTTCTGCAGCGTCGTCGACTCGCGCAAGGCCAACAAGAAGGTCATGGAGAGCTTTGCAAAGGCAGGATGCTTCGACAGCCTTGGCCTGAAAAGGTCCCAGGTGCTCTACCTCGTGAACGAGAAGGCCGCCTCCCTCTCCAAAAAAGGGGGGAGCAACTCTTACGTCCAGATGGATATCTTCGGCGCCGCAACAGACCCTGATACCTTTTTCAAGATACCCGAGATGGACGAGCTCTCCCACGACGAGATATTAAGCGGCGAGAAGGAATCAATGGGCTTCTACTTCAGCCAGCACCCCTTAAAGCCGTATGAAGAGATCATCAAAAGGCTCACGCCTGCGGACAGCCAGAACCTCAAAGAGACCGAAACGACGGAGGACATAAGGATCGTCGGCGTGGTCAGCGCCAGCAAGGAGATCATAACAAAACGGGGGGACAAGATGGCCTATATCTCCCTGGAAGATACAAAAGGGATCGTCGAGGTGATCGTATTCCCCGATCTGTTCTCAAAAAATCTTTTCCTGATCCAAAGCGGAAAGCCGCTTGTTGTAACGGGCACGCCCGACAGGTCCGACGACAAGAATATCAAGGTGAAGGCAAAGCATATTGCGCTCCTCGAGGATTCGATAAAAAATTTCAAAAAGGCGGTAAGGATAACGATCCACTGCGAAGCCTTTCAAAAAACAGAGCTCCGGAAGCTCAAGGACGTTCTTCTCAGCGTAAAGGGGCCCTCCAGGGTTTTTCTCCAATTCGTGCTGAACGGAGAAAGCAGGGCCATGAACGTCCCGCACATAACGATCGACCCTGATAAAAGAGACATACTCCTGAAACATTTTGCTTCCGGTATCGATATAGAGGTATTCGATGAGATATTATCTTGATTTTGAGAAAAAACTTGAGCCCCTGGAAAGAAGGATCAACGAAATAGAGCGCTTCTACGATATCAACGACCCCCATTATTCGAAAGAGGTTCAGTACCTGCAAAAAAAGATCTCAAAGGCCGAGAAGGAGATCTACGGGGACCTCACAAACTGGCAGCGCTCCCAGCTCTCCAGGCACCTTAACCGCCCTCACACCCTCGACTACATCCATAACATCTTCAGCGATTTCGTGGAGCTCCACGGAGACCGCAAATATAAAGATGACCCTGCCGTCGTCGGAGGATTCGCAGACTATGAGGGCGTAAAAGTGGCGGTTATCGGCCATCAGAAAGGAAAAGATGTGCGCGAGATGGCCCACAGGAACTTCGGGATGGCCCATCCTGACGGTTACAGGAAGGCAATGAGGGTCATGGATATGGCCGACAGGTGGCAAAAGCCCATCATTACATTCATTGATACGCCGGGCGCTTTTCCGGGCGTAGGGGCGGAGGAGAGGGGGCAGGCCGAGGCAATAGCATCCAGCATCTACTTTATGTTTTCGCTCAGCGTCCCTGTCGTCACAATAGTGATAGGCGAAGGCGGGAGCGGAGGCGCTCTCGGCATAGGAGTGGGCAACAGGGTGCTTATGCTGGAAAATGCCACCTATTCCGTCATCTCGCCCGAAGGGTGCGCAGCCATACTATGGCGGGACGGCTCGAAAGGCCCTCTGGCCGCAGACGCGCTGAAGCCGACGTCCTACGACCTGCTGAAGCTCAATGTGGTAGACGAGGTTATAAAGGAGCCCTTTGGAGGGGCCCACAGGGATTGGAAGGAGTCTTTTCAAAATACGAGGGCCGCACTGACAAAGAATCTGGACGCTCTTCTGAAGCATGAGCCCGGTGAGCTTAAAGCCATGCGGTACGAAAAATTCCGCAAGATGGGAGTATTCGAGGAGAAGAGATGAGCACGATAACGCTCGATATTACAAACAGCCTTAAAGGCAGCGGCAACAGGGGAGGCATCGAAAAAAAGGCCGTCAACAAAACGGCCTCAGAGCTTGGGCGGTACAATCAGGCGCTCTGGAAAAACCCTTACGGCTTCATGGAGCTTCCCGAAAGCAGGTTCCAGTTCGATATAATAAAAAAACTTGCCGGCAGGTCCAAGAGACAGAAGATCAAAAACCTCGTTATTCTCGGCATAGGCGGGTCGTCGCTCGGCACGGAGACGATCTTTGACGCCCTGCTTCACCCTTTCCACAACTACGGCAGCGACATCAGGAAGGGCCTGCCGCAGTATTTTATCCTCGATAATATCGACCCCCACACGATCAACAGGATCTTTGATATAGTCCGCAAAGACCTTGAGCATACCCTCCTTGTGGTCATAAGCAAATCGGGGGAGACGCCGGAAACGATCTCTCAGTTCATGATATTCAAAAAGCTCATGGAAAAGAGCAAGGGCTTCAGGGAGAGGATCATCCTCATTACCGATCAAGAGAAGGGCATCCTGAAACAGATCGCGGACAAAGAGGGCTACGGCGTCCTGAACGTCCCTGAGGGCATAGGGGGAAGGTTCTCCGTCCTCACGCCTGTCGGCCTTTTTCCGTCTGCAGTGATGGGCATCGACATCGACGATATTGCACAGGGCGCCCTCGATATGTCGAAGCACATCAGAAAAGCGAAATACACGGACAATATGGCGATTGCGCTCGCGAGCATCCTCTACCTGATGGACAAAAGCGGCAGGAATATCCACGTCATCATGCCCTATTGCGGGAGGCTGTCAGGGTTTGCAGACTGGTTCAGGCAGCTTGAGGCGGAGAGCCTCGGGAAGAACTCCTTCGGCCCGACGCCGACAAAAGCGATGGGCGTTACCGACCAGCATTCCCAGCTTCAGCTTTACGTCGACGGGCCAAGGGACAAATGCATCATGCTTCTGTACAGCGCGCGGGAGAGAAGGCCGATCCCGAACACCTTCCCTTACATCGACAGCCTCGACTACCTCGCGAAAAAGGACCTCAACGAATTATTTTATGCAGAGTTCCTCGGAACGAGCCTTTCCCTTATTGAGGCGGGGACGCCAAGCTTCACGGTCCTCCTGAACGACATAAACGCCTACAGCCTCGGCGCCCTCTTCTTCCTCTACGAGATGGCGATCGCCTATCTCGGCCACCTGTACACAATCAACCCCTTTGACCAGCCCGGCGTAGAGCTCGGCAAGATATATACAAAGGCCATCATGGGCAAGGCAGGGCTTGAAAAACAGAGGGCCAAGGCCGACAGGACGCTCTCGGCGCCGAAGACCGTCATCACATTCTAAAGAGAATAACCAATAACCAAGCTCCAATAAATAACCAATAATCAATAACCAAACAAAGGCTCACTTGTATTGTTTCTCCTTTGGATATTCGGTCATTGGTTATTGGATATTAACTGGTCATTGGTGTTTGGTTATTGGGCATTTTACTGCCTGTCCTTATGGTGCTCCTTGACCTGGTGCATGAAGGCCTCGAGCCTTGTCATGATGTTGGTCAGGCCCTGGCCGTCGTAGGCGATATTGATGACGGGGATATTGTAGCGGTTCTGTATCAGCCGCATGATCGCGCTGGAGATCGTCCCCGGCATGCATGTAAAGGGCATAGCGTTGATGATGCCCGATGTGCCCTTTTCTATAAAATCTATGCTTTTGCCGACGCTCAGGATGGCCTCTCCCTCAAAGCTTTCATGGATATAGGGGCTCGCCTTCTCGAGTATCTTCCTTACCTTCGGCTCCTTCCCGTATTTGAGATGGCCTTCGAAGATCTTCTCCATCATGTGCTCATCCTTATGCTGTATATATTGCGTGAGGAGGATGGTGATAAAATTCGACACGCTGTTGTTCTTCACGGATTTTTTCTTGCTCATCTGGTTCACGTAGGCTATCCATTCGGAACCCGGCGCGAGCCACACCTCTCCGCCCATCTTCTCCACCCTTTTCACAAGGCTGTCGTTGCTGAACCTGTTCGACCTGATGTAGATCTCTCCAACGATCCCTACAAGAGGCCTTTTTTTATTTTCTTTTTTTACGTTCAAAAATTTCTGAAGCTCTTCATCGAGCACCCTGCCGATATCCTCGCTGCCCCTCTCAATCGATCTTGTGGCGTTCAGAATTGCCTGGCGATAGATCTGCTCCGTCTCCCCCTCGTTTACCTCGTACGGCCTCGTTTCGTGAAGCATCTTTATGAGAAGGTCGGCGGCCACGAAGGCCCTCCATCCAAGGCGCGAGAACTTTCCGCCGACGATGTTCAATTCCTTATAAAAGCTGTCATCCTGGTTCGGCGCATAGATAGGTATGTCGCCATATCCAAGCTCGTCCAGCACCATCCTGTGAAACCTGTGATACTGGCCGAAGCGGCAGGGGCCGCTGCCTGAAGGCATAAAAAAGGCGCTCTTTTCCGGCTCAAAGAGTTCCCTCTGTATCGTCTTCACCATATCCCCTGTCGTCAATATGCAGGGGTAGCATTCCTTCCCGGTCGTAAATTTCCTTCCGATATTGACGGTTCGCTCATCTGATTCCTCCATCACCTCGGCATCAAGGCCGCAGGCCCTGAAGGCGCCGGCCAGCGTGACCGCGTGATCCGACATGTAGGGAATGAAGACCTTCCTGCGCTTCCCGTCCATTGAGAATTTTGCTATCTTCCTTGCCGCTGCCTGCTTGCAGGGCTTCGCGTTCCTGATGCTGTCGAGGAAGGCCTCCAGCCTCGTGACAACGCCTGCATCTGCGCTGTGCTCATCGATCTCAAGCTGCAGGTACGGCTTTCCCCCCATGATCCTCTTGAAGAAGTGGGTTATGAAAGAATCGGGCCCGCATCCGAAGCTCGTGATATAGACCGCATACAGGTTGTCCCTTTCCCGTATGGTCCTCGCCGCCCTCAGTATCTTCTGCCCGTATCCCCAGTACATGTTCTTCAGGTCGTCGTCGACCTCTCCTGACGCATCGAGAGGAAGCATGTCCATCGGGACGGGATGGATGCCGAGATCGATCAGCTTCTTATGGATATTCAGGTTCGCGCCCGGGTCGGCGCTGTTATAGGGCCTGCCGACGATGACCATAACCTTGTCATCCCTGTTGAGGCGTGAAAGAAATTTCTTACCTTCCTCATGGCATCTGCTGTAGAATGCATCCTGAACCTCAATGGCAGTATTGAATGCCCTTTCTATGTCCCTTTTTGATCTCCCTATTGCCTTGCCGTACTGTATGAGATTGCGCAGCGCCCCTTCTTTTCCTGCCCCGAAATAAATGACCGGCGTGTCGACCTTGACGCCCATCGCGTCAAAATCGATGGATGCCTTAACCGTATACGGGATTGACTGCGCGTAGGGACAGGCAAAGGTGTTGGGGATATCATCCGACGGCTTCTTGAGGTTGATAACGCTGGGAATAAATATCCGTTTGATGCCTTTCTGAAGAAGGTTAAGGATATGCCCGTGCGCCAGCTTGATGGGGAAGCAGGTCTCGACGATAATATTCTCTACGCCGTCGCGGACCGTCTTTTTGTTTGTCATGTCAGAAACGATAACGGAAAAACCAAGCTCCGTAAGAAAGCTTTTCCAGAACGGGAGGAGTTCATGGCTGTAAAGGATCTTCGGCACTCCCATCTGTTCTCCGTCGACCTTCTTGTCGTAGATAGAATCCAGCAGCTCTTCGCGAACCTTAAAAAGATCAAGGGAATCTTTCTTCTTAACCCTTCTTACGACATCGTATTTTTCGCACCTGCTCCCGTAGTACAGCGGGGCTTCCTTTTCCACGGTGACCTTCCTGATCTCGCAGAGGTTCTCGCACCCTTTGCACTCAAAGGTCTCGATCTCATACCCCCTTCTGCTCAGGTCAAACCCTTTAAAGCTGCTCTTTTCCCACGTCCTCTCCTTCATGGCGAGGATCGCCACACCTATGGCCCCGGTTACGTCATGGTGCGGCGGGACCGTCACCGGCTTCCTGAGCACCTTTTCAAAGGCGGCGATAACTCCCTTGTTAAATGCTGTTCCTCCCTGGAAAAAGATCCGGTTGGCTATCCGCCTGTCGCCGACGACCTTGTTCAGATAGTTTTGCACGATGGAATATGAAAGTCCGGCCACAATATCGTCGGTCTGAGAGCCCCGTTGCTGATGGTGGACAAGGTCGGATTCTATAAAGACCGTGCACCGCTCTCCCATCTTGACCGGCTGCCTGGAGGCCAGGGCGAGGTCGCCGAACTCCTTCTTGATCGAGATGCCGAGCCGCTCTGCCTGCTCTTCGAGGAATGATCCCGTGCCGGCAGCGCACGCCTTGTTCATCTCGAAATCGACTATCACCCCGTTGTCGATGCTGATATATTTTGAATCCTGCCCGCCGATCTCGAATATGGTGTCCACCTCGGGATCTATCGCTATGGCAGCTTCCGCCTGTGCGGTGATCTCGTTCCTCACGATGTCGGCCCCGATGAAATCGCCGGTGAGGTACCTCCCCGAGCCTGTTGTGCCGGCGCCAAGGATCTCCACGATGCCCCCTACCTCTTCGCCTATCTCAAGAAGGCCCCTCTTCACCGCTTCAAGAGGCCTCCCCTCTGTCATAAGGTAACGCTTGGCAAGCACATTTCTTTCCTCGTCGATAACGACAAGGTTTGTACTGATGGAGCCCACATCGACCCCAAGATACACCTTCGTTTTTGCCTCTGCCTTTTTCATCGCATACTGGACGTTGAGATTCCCCGGGGAGATCACAAGAGGCTCCAGGGAAGTTGCGGACTTTTCATTCTTCAGGTATCTGCTTAACCCTTCAAGCCCGCAAAACGCCTTTTTCAACGAAGGGTCGTCGAGCACCGCATAGATAGCTCCAATGGCCCCCATGGAGGCAAAATGTTCGGGAATGAAAAAATCCCCGTCTTTGAGCGAAAAGACCTCCTGCATAGCCCTTCTCATCCCTGCATTCGCGGCGACTCCGCCGGTGAAGGCCACGGGGCCCCTCATATCCTTCCCTTTTGCGATGTTTCCTTTAAAATTCCTTGCCAGCGCATAGCACAGGCCGGCCACGATCTCATAATCAGGCGTCGCGATCTGCTGGAGATGGATCATGTCGGTTTTTGCAAAAACGGTGCACCTGCCGGCTATCCTGGGAGGATTTTTTGATTTCAATGCAACTTCGCTGAATTCTTCAATGGTAAAGCAAAGCCTTGAGGCTTGCTGGTCCAGGAAAGAGCCCGTCCCGGCAGCGCAGAGGGCATTCATGGAAAAATCCTTTACCCGCAATGTCCCCTGCTTTTTTACGCCCGGCTCAAAGATGATGAGCTTCGAGTCTTCTCCCCCGATATCGACGACGCTGCCTGTCGTGGGATAAAGATAGCTGAAACTCTTCTCGATCGCTATGATCTCGTTGATGAAGGCGGCGCCGATGAGCGAAGCGAACAGGCTCGCCCCTGTCCCTGTTGTCGCAATGAAATCAATATTATAGGCGCCGGCGCACTCCTGGAGAAGATCACCTGCCATGTGGAAGGGCTTGCCTTTATGGCGTATGTACTGATCCCTGACAATCGTCCCCTTTTCATCCATAACGACCAGGT
>JAKQBZ010000113.1 GCA_029559435.1 Deltaproteobacteria bacterium
CCCTGGTCAAATATACCGGCTCTCCCTGGTCCTTTAAGATCTTGACGGCATTCAGGATGTCCGGTATCGCCTTATATTCAAGGGTAGAATTGCCCACCGAAAGTATCTTCAACGTACCCGAATAATCAAGCTCGCCCGGCTTTGGAAAAAAGACGTTCCGGTCTATCCCGTTCGGCAAAAGGTTGCACGCCACACCGTACCTCTTTTCCACTCCCTCGACGAGATGGGGGGAGATTGCGATCTTGACTGTAGGGAGCCTGTAAAGCCTGTCGAACCTCCTCAATTTCCGCTTCCATCCGAATATCTTTTTTGCGTATTTCATCCTCGTCAGGACATCCGTGGAACGAAAGAACTCCGGCACCACATCCCCCCTGATCCTTTCGAGCACATAGTCCGGCTCAAAACCCTGCATGAAATGGAAGAGCGGTATCTTCCTTCTCCGGGCTATCTCCCAGAGGTCTCTCACGTCTTTCGGCGTCGTAACAACAATGCCGTCCGCCTCGGGCACGCACTCATCGCTGAAGGACGGGACGACCTCCGGCTCCACCTTGAACCCCCACTCTTCGTCGATAAATCTCGTAATGAGGTGCACCCTGTGGCCCAGCTTCCTGAGGAGTTCCACGTGCTGGAAAAAGACCTTAACTCCTCCCGTCATACCCACGTGCCTTATCGCGTATACCAGCTTCATTTTAAAATGCTTCCCCTTTTTGATCCAATGCTAACAACCCATATTACTTTATATCCAATAAACAGGCTATTGTAAAACAGAAAACAAAATATCTGTTATTTTCTTCGATGCCCTGCCGTCGCCATAAGGGTTCGCGGACCGCGACATCTTTCTGTAAGCATTTTTATCTTCCAACAACTCCAGCGCGCCGTCGATGATATCCTTTTCGCCTGTTCCGACGAGCTTCACGACGCCGGCTTCGATCCCTTCGGGCCTCTCGGTTGTATTCCTCATCACGAGGACAGGCTTGCCCAGTGAGGGAGCCTCCTCCTGGATCCCACCGGAATCGGTCAGGATAAGGAAAGAGCTGTTCATCAGGAAGACGAACTCCTCGTATCCGAGCGGCTCGATAAGATGGACATTCCTTATCTTGCCAAGGATCCTTTTAACGGGCCTTTGCACGTTGGGGTTCAGATGGACGGGATATACGACTTCCACGTCCTTTCTTTGTTCCGCGATCTTCCGCAGCGCGTTGCATATATTCTCAAAGCCCTCACCGAAGTTCTCCCGCCTGTGGCCGGTAACCAGGATCAGTTTCAAGTTTTTCGTTGAAAGTTCGAGGTTGTACTTCTTTCTGAAAGACTCCTCAAAGAACCTTTTCCTGGCCCCTGGCCCCTGGTCCCTGGCCACCTCCATAAGCGCGTCTATCACCGTATTCCCCGTTACCCATATCCTGTTTTCCGGAATGCCTTCTTTTAACAGGTTCGACCTGCTCCACTCCGTAGGGGCAAAATGGTAATCTGCCAGCACGCTTAAAAGGTGCCTGTTTATCTCCTCCGGGAACGGGCTGTGCTTGTTGTATGTACGGAGCCCTGCCTCAACGTGGCCGGCAGGGATTTTCAAGTAAAAGGCGGCAAGCCCCGCGATAAAGGCGGTTGTCGTATCGCCCTGCACCAGTATTATATCGGGCTGCACCGTTTCCAGAACATGCTTGAGCCCCTTCAACGCTTTCTGCGTGATGTCGAAGAGGTCCTGGTTCGCCTTCATGATGTTCAGGTCATAATCAGGGGATATCTTGAAGATCGAGAGGACCTGGTCGAGCATGTGCCTGTGCTGCGCTGTAGCGCAAACGACCGTGGTAAATCTCGATTTTTGCGCCTTCAGCCTCTTGATCACCGGCGCCAGCTTGATCGCTTCCGGCCTTGTGCCAAGTACTGCCAGCACCTTTTTTTTCATAAAACCCTGCGACCTCTCATGCTATTTCCGATCAACGTTGCCAATTGAATTTTTCCTTGCGATAAAGATCAAATCCTCTCCATCAAGCAGCGTATCAGATATGTAAAAAGGGTCCTTTGGGAATCTCTTTTTCGTTTTATGCCTGATAACTGATTTTATTAACGGGTGCATCAATCTCCATTTTTTCACCTTTTTATTCGTCGCAACCGCTTCTACGGAAAAACCGTATTTCGTAAGGATATGCTTCATCTCGCCGTAAAAGACAGGGTTGATATGCTGGTGGTCGAATTCTTCAACAAAAAATCTCGATTCCCCTTTAACGGGTCCGAAATACCTGAAATAATCGAGGTAGCTGCAGAAGAGAAACCTCAGGCGCGATTTGACCGTCATCACATTAGGGGTTGTAACGATCAGGCAGCCGTTCTCCTTCAGGAGCCTTGAACATTCCCTGACAAGATGGTGGGGATTTTCTATATGCTCCACCCCTTCGATGCAGATCACATAATCAAAGCTGCCGTTCCTGAAGGGGAGGTTTTGGTTCAGGTCGGCCTGGGCAACCCTGCAGTTCTGGTACAGTATATTGTTCACCTCCAGGTCGCTGAGGAAGACGGTGAACCCTATCTCTTCGAGGTCCTTTGAGAAGGCCCCTTGCCCGGAGGGAACATCGAGAACGGCCCCCCTTGGATTTTTTTCCATATAACGCAGGATCAACTCTCTCGTACCGCTCAGGGCATAACTTTTCAGCTCGGCCATGTTATTTTTCACACCCCGCTTATTTTAATATTTTCGACATACAGGGACGGCGACCCGAAGGTCCCGTAAAACATCAGGTCAGTTCCAACCGCCTTCACATTATTCAACAATTGAAAGATATTTCCCGAGAAGATAACTCCCTTGAAAGGCGACGGCGCGCCGCCCTTATAGATATGCCCGATAGCGCCAAGGGAAAAATCGCCTGTTACAGGGTTTGCAGTATGGGTTCCCATCAGCTCCTCTATCACGACGCCGCTGGTAAATGAGCTGCGGATATCTGCGGCTCCTTTCTCTATGAACATCCCGCGCGGGCCGCATTTTGGCGGTTCCTTGATGCCTGTTCGCGTTCCGTTGCCCGTTGAAGGTACTCCAAACTTCCTGCCATAATATGAATCATACAGGAATCCGCGGAAATGACCGTTTTTCACAATGACGTTATCCCTTGCCGGCACTCCCTCGCCGTCAAAATAAAACCCTCCTGTACCGGCCAGCCCCGAATCAACGACATTGACCACATCGGCGAAGCATTGCTCCCCTACCCTGCCTTTGAGACGGGTTTTGTTCTTATAAAGGTTCTCGCCGAGAAAAGAGCTTGCCAGTATGCCCAGAAGGTCGCATGAGGCCTGAGGCGTCAGCATTCCTTCATATGTGCCTGTTTCCAGTTGCCTGCCCGAGAGAAAAGCAAGGGCCTTCTGCGCGATGCCCCTGCCCAGCCCCTCTCCGTCCATCCTGCTCCAGTGGTTGGACCATGACCAGTCATACCATGAGACCTCATCTTCGCCCTTGGCGACGCACAGGCCGGTTAGGATATAGAGCGTCTTTTTCCCTTCAGCGTTCAGCCCCTTTGAATTCATGATCCTCGTCTCGATCTCGATCTCATGGAGCTCGCAGTTGCGTGTCGCAACTATCCTCCTGTCGTAATCTATGATGGCCTTCTCCATATTGAAGAGCGCCTCTTTCTTTTCCGTATCATCCGCCCCCTTATCGTCGCAAAGATCCGCAGCAGGGTATTTTTCATATCCCACAGGGAAATCCCTGTCTTCGTCGTGAACCGCAAAGGGGATAAGCTGCGCGAGGCTCCGCACAAGAGATCCTGCTGCTTCTTCTCCCCGGTCATAGGTATACGCAAAGGCCATGCGGTCGTCCTTGATCCCCCTTATCGCTACTCCTTCTTCCTCTTTTACCTCGATGCCGTAGAGCTCTTTTTCCCTGCTTTCGATCTTCTTGCCTTTTTCTTTATGATAGTAAAGCTCATAATCATCAAACAATCCCGATACGGCGGCCTCTATTTTTTCGCAGCCTGTCACTTATATCTCCTCCAGTATCATCGCTACCTCATCGCATTCGGGGAATTTGTGGCACTTCACGCAATCCGACCATATCTTTTGCGGAAAGATCCTTTTGTCTGCGATCTTAAAACCGCACTTTTCAAAGAATCCCACCTGGTAGGTAAGAAGAAATATCTTGCTGATGCCGTAATCCCTCGCCTCATCGATACAGGCATTGACCAGCAGCCTGCCTATCCCCTTTTTTCTCTCCGGTTCGGCAACGATCATGGAGCGGATCTCCGCCAGGTCTTCCCAGCATATATGGAAAGCGCCCGTCCCTATAATGTCTCCCCCTTCCTCGCAAATAAAATAATCGCGGAGGTTGTCGTAAAGCTCCCCGAGGGGCCTCGGGAGCATCTCGCCCCGCGACGCTGCGCCGTTCACCATGGCATGGATCTTTTTGATGTCTTTTATATTGGCTTTTTTAATCATTCCCGATCATCTCCTCGGCTCTCTCTATCGTTTTTTTCGTTATGCCGGCGCCGCCCATCATCCTCGCAAGCTCCTGCACCCGCTCCTCTTTTGAAAGCTCCCGTATGCCCGTTCTCGTCGCCCCCTGCTCGTAGTATTTTTCCACGAGAAAATGATGGTCTGCATATGCCGCTATCTGAGGCAAATGGGTAATGCAGATCACCTGCTGCGTTCCGGCAAGGTCCTTTAGCCTTTTTCCCACCATGTCCGCAACCCTGCCTCCAATGCCCGAATCAACCTCGTCGAATATGAGCGTCTTGTCCTCTTCGCCGCCTATAACCTTCTTGATTGCGAGCATGATCCTCGACAGCTCTCCGCCCGAGGCTATCTTCCTGAGGGGTTTGAGGGGCTCCCCCGGGTTGGTGCTTATCAAAAACTCTATGTCGTCCTTTCCGTCGCTGTCAGTAAAACCCTTATCCATAATACGGATATTGAATTGCAGCCCTTTCATGGAAAGAAAGCCAAGCTCTTCGACGATGGACCTTTCAAGCCTGGCGGAACCCTTTTTCCTTTTTTCGGAGAGCCTTTCCGCCATCCCCTCCACCTCCTTTATCAGCAGGGCCTTTTTTGCCGCAAGCCCATCGATGTCGGAGGAAAGGGAGCTCAGATATTCCAGCCGCTCCTTTGCAGACTCGCTGTACTTATGGATTGCGTCGCATGTCTTACCATATTTTTCTTTGAGCCTGTATATATCAGACAACCGGTCTTCAAGCACCTGCAGCTCTTCAGGGTCAAAAAGCAGGCCTTTTTCAACCTTCCGTATCTCCTGAAGAACATCCTCAATGTCAAAGGATATGGACTCCATCCTTTTTCGCAGCTCGTCCATTGCCTCAAAGGCGCTGAAGTGCCTGAGCATTCCCATATGGCCTTTCACCACTCCCTGCACCGACGCTTCGCCTTCATAGAGGCCGTTTGAGATCTCTGCCAGGCAGGCGCTGATCTTTTCCGCGCTTTTCAGGGTCTTCAGCCTCTCCCGGACAGACTCTTCTTCGCCTTCCAGGATGTTGTGGCGCGCTATCTCTTCGATCTGGAACTCCAGCAGCTCCATCTCCTTTGTTTTTCCCTCAGCCTCTTTCATCTTTTTATCAAGCTCGGAGCCTGTTTTTTTTAATGCCTCAAACCTTTCTTTAAGCAACAGCTGATCTCTTTCCAGGGAGATGAGCCTGTCGACGATGGCCGTATAATTTTCTTTATTCAGCAGATGCTGGAACTCGTTCTGGCCGTATATGCTGATGCTTTTGTTTCCAACCTCTTCCAGCCGGCCTGACAGTACGGGATCGTCATTGATAAATGCCTTGGACCGGCCTGTCTTTCCGATCACCCTCCTGATAAGGTACTCTTCTTCTCCGCGAAAGAAATGGCCTGTGATCTCAGCGTGCGCTGCGCTCGTCCTTACTACATCGCCGGCCATCTTCATGTTCATCAGGGCTGAAAGGGCATTGATGATAATCGATTTTCCGGCGCCTGTTTCGCCGGTAATGACGTTAAACCCTTCTCCAAACTCAACACGAAGCTCATCTATTATGGCAAAACCTTTCACGCCGAGAAAGGTCAGCATATCTACCGTTCACCCCATTTTAATTTTGTTCTCAGGATCTCGAAATATCCCTTGGAAGATGATTTGATGAGGCTGGCGGTATAGGGAGACTTTCTCACAACCACCTCATCCCCGTATTCCAAAGGAAAACCTATCTGTCCGTCTATGGTAAGGAGCACCTTCTCTTCCCTCGAGGCCAGCACTGCCTTGGCGGTAACGCCCTCGGGCAGTATGATCGGCCGGTTCGTGAGCATATGGGGGCAGATGGGGGTCACGATGATGTTTGTCAAAGAAGGATATAAGAGAGGGCCTCCCGCTGCAAGCGAATAGCCTGTCGAG
>JAKQBZ010000127.1 GCA_029559435.1 Deltaproteobacteria bacterium
TGAGAATGGGGGCGAGGGCCGCGATGATCTCCTCGGGGAAGAGAGACCTGGACAGCCGGGAAGCCTTCTTGGGCTGAGTCGCAGAAAGGATGTCGGAGATGATGTCGGACTTGCGGAAACGGGTCTTGCCCCCCTTCTCCGGGGGGCGGGTGAGGTTAGGGAGATCATATATAGATTTTATTTGATCATTATGGAAAACCACATAACTATCCCCACCACCCTCCACTTCATTTTCATAGACAAGGGCGAGCCCTTTTTTCTTGCTCATTATGGCATTCAGTTCTTTCCAGAAGGCTCTCACTCCGTCACTCTGCCCCCAATCTCTCTCGTCTTCATAATTTAATGCGTCAAGTTTCTTGGCCTTTTTATTTAATGAGTTGGCCTCCTTGTTTGTTATTATACCCTTATCAGCAAGCTCATATAAGGCATCCTCAAGCCCTTGGTATCGTGAGAATATATCCTTAACCCTGATTAATTTATCTGCTTGTAGGTAAACAGGGAAAACGGTTCCTGTTTTGCCTATTCTTCCAGCAACATCAGGGTCAACAGTGAAATGCATTCCGATATCTTTTGATCTTTCGGGATCAAATGCGTTGTTATCGAGACCGGCCTTATAAAAAGAAGCATCTTTTTCTATCAATGCTGCTTTATTGTAAAGATCATTCATGGTTGCATATAATGGATCTTGATTCCATAAATGGACTCTATATCCATTCTCATCTTCGCCATATTTAGATCGGAGTATATTTTCAATTTCATATGCCTTATTCCTAATATCAGTGGCTTCATTTTTGGCCTGCTCTGGGATGATGATCGTGCTGGATTGACCATGGTAAACAACAAGTGGTTTATCATTTTTATCAAGGATTATCCCACCATCGGGCTTAGGGGTTGCTTCGGTGGTTTTATCGCCCGGCCCCTTCTTTGAGGTCACGGGGGATATTATATCACCCTTGGAAGCATTTGCAAGGCCTCCGGCCCTTACAGCTTCCCCGCCCTGCTCCTTCTCCGTGATGGGTGGCATGGTTGCCTTGCCCGTTTCGTCCTGGGGCATCTCAGGGGCTTTTTTGATCTTCGTCTTCCGCGCCACACGGTCGAATATGTCACCCGCCGGGGGCTGCTGCCTGTCAACGGTCCTCGCCATCTCCAGGGCCTTCTCATGGCCTACAATCGGGGCATTCGTCTTGTACGCCTCCCTTCCCTTCGGTCCAAGCCGGGACGCCGCCATGCCGCCAAAGATGCCCTGCGTAACCCCGCCCTCAAGACCGGCGAGCGCCTTCTCCTCCAGGCCTCCGGGTGTCCCCGTTGCCGCCTCGGTCGCTCCGATCGCACCCAGCTTGCCTGCCGCCTCGGTGGGCTTGAGCCCGTGGACCTTTCCGAACCCCTTGGCCACGATGCCGCTCTTGAGCCCGTCGATGATGCTCTGGTCAACCGGCCTGCCCTGGCCATAAGCCGCTATTGCAGAAACAGCGCCGAACGCTGCCGGGTTCGCCATGAGCGGAAGGGTCGGATCACCAAGGCTCACGACGCCCTGGAGGACCGTCTTCGTCAGCTTGTCTGCTGCGCCCTGCGGGTCGGTCTTGAATTCCTCGGCAAGCTCCCGGTCCTTCCGGGCAAGCTCCTGGTATTTCTGCTTGAGCCATGTCCCCGAGTATCCGGGCACGGCCTCTTCGATGATCTTCCCGAGCCCGGCCATGAGGTCCATGGTGTGGGCATGAACCTGGTCTGCCGCCGAGAGGATGTTCTTGCCGTGGGCCTTCAGGATGTCCATGGCAGGGGTAGGCTCGCCGCCGCGGATAGATTCCTGGGGCCGAGATGGCGCGCCACTTGGAGCCGGGAGCAGGGACGCCTCCCGTTCACTGAGCGGTACAGGAGGACTCTCGGGAATGACGTTCTTCTCGAAGAAGCCCATCTTGCCTGGTGCGGATGGGGCCCTGCCGGTCGGTGTTCCATAGAGCGCCTCTTCCCCCTGCCCAAGGTTCATGCCGTACAGGGCATTGAACGCCTTCTCGATAACATCCCTGAACGGAGAAGGCTTCTTTGTGGGTGCTATCTGGTCGAAGATGTCACCCTTTGAAGTGGTCCCGCCTGCCACCTGGTCGAAGATGTCGGGCATCAGAATGTCCAACCATCCTTTCTGGCCAGTTTCCGGGCCTTCTCCTTGTCGCCTCCCGCCGCATCGAGGTATGCTTTTGCCTTGGCCGGATCACTGAGCACCTTCGGGGCATTGTCGGTTTTCGGCTTGTACCTGTCCTGTATCTGTTTCGGGGCATAGGGCAGGTAATAGTCCCGCTCTGCCTCAAGGGTCTTGATCGCCTCCTTCGGGTCGCCCTTCAGTTGATCTACAAGACCAGGATTGCTCGCGGCCAGCATGGCCATTATGGGGTCACCGAGAGTCCCCTTTGTTTCCAGCGAGAAGATGGCCTTGTCGATATCCGATATCTTGTTTGCTGCCTCTTTCTGAGTAGGAGCCTTC
>JAKQBZ010000206.1 GCA_029559435.1 Deltaproteobacteria bacterium
CGCTGGGAAGGAGAATTCGTGGACAATAAAGACAGCTAATAGCGATCAGCTATCAGCTGCCAGCAAAACAAAATATTTAGCAAGCATAAAGTTTTTATTGTCTGCTTCCTGTTGTCTGCTGAGCTCTTGTTCTTGCTGCAAGCCATAAACTATGGACTATAGTTTCTTAGCTGATAGCTGTCTGCTGATTGCTGACGGCTGACAGCTGTCTGCTATAGGATCAGCGTTATCTGTATGTCCATCACGTTCGTGCCGGTCAGGCCTGTTATAAACAGGTCGCCGGTGGCTTTAAGGAAATTATAGGAATCGTTGTTCTGCAGATATTGCGCGGGGTCGATGCCCATCGCCTTTGCCTTCGCAGTTGTCTGCCCATCCACGATGGCTCCCGCCGCATCTGTGGGCCCGTCAGCACCGTCAGTGCCGGCAGAGAGGAAAGTGATGCCTCTTTCGCCCTCTACCTCCATCGCATGGGCGAGGGCAAGCTCCGTGTTCCTTCCGCCGCGCCCGCTGCCCGCGACCGTCACAGTCGTCTCTCCTCCCGAGATCAGGCATACCGGCCTTTTTTCGCTACCCCTCCCCGCTTCTCCCTTCCTCCGTTTTATAATTTCTATCGCCTTCTTTGCGAGCCATCTGCCCGCATCCCTTGCCTCTCCCTGGACCTCCGCAGAGAGTACCGCCGCGTCGAATCCGAGCCTGGCAGCCGCCTCCATCGCCGCGTCGATGGCACTTTTGTTGCTCCCTACAATGACATTGTTCACCCTTTCGAAAACAGCGTTCCCTTCTTTTGGCGTTTCGGCAATCACCCCTTGAGAGCCCTTGCTGAGAATATCCATTACGCGAGCAGGCGTCTTTTCCTCAAGGCCGTATTTTTTTATCACTCCCAGGGCATCGGCATATGTCGTGCTGTCCGGGGATGTCGGGCCTGACGCGATAACATCGAGGTTGTTTCCGATCACATCGGAGAGGATCAACGATGTCATGTAGGCCGGATAGGCCTTCATGGCAAGCCTCCCGCCTTTAACATCGGAGAGGTGCTTTCGCACCGAGTTCAGCTCATTGATGTTCGCGCCCGACCTAAGGAGCAGGTCAGTGGTCTTTTGCTTCTCCTCAAGGGTTATTCCGCTGCATGGTGACACAAGAAGGGCGGAGCCGCCTCCGGAGATAAGGCATACAACGAGGGTGCGGTCATCAAGATCTTTCAGCAGGTTCAGGATGCCGGCGGTCGCCTTCCATCCATTCTCATCAGGCAACGGGTGCCTTGCTTCGCAGATCTTGATCTTATCGATCTCGTCAGGCCTGACTTTTTGCCCGTATGGGGCGATGATGATCCCGCCGCTTACAATCCCGCCGAAACCATCTGCCAGCGCCTTTGCCATCGGAACCGACGCCTTGCCAAAACCAACGACGAAGAGCCTGCTGCAGTTCCTGTCCTTGTAAAAAGAGGATATTGCGCCTGCGTGAAGGGCAACCGCCCTGTACGGATCGGCCGACCGAAGGGCGGCGTTGAAGATCTTTATGGCCTGGTCTTTTTGGGTATCTGTTTTCATATTGCCCCCTGGGAAATCCTAATATCAAAAAGCGAAGCGCTAAACAATATCAAAACAAATATCAAATGTCCGAAAAGAAGCATATTGCTTTCGCTTTGGATTTTACAGCCTAACCTAATGAAAGCATCGTGTCTGGATATCCCGGAGCAAGCCGTCGTGAGCAGAGGAAGCCCGGTCCTATCATTCCCCCCTCTCCCTGGCCCTCTCCCGCAAAGGGGAGAGGGAATTCCGATCAGTTCTCAGGCCGGTAAACCGGGATTACGTAAGGGCCTTCCGGGATCACCGCGACGCGCGCATCATTATGTCTCCTTACGCTTTCCTCGACTGCCTCGTTGATAGACCTCACCGGATTGACGCCCGTTAACGCCTGCTCTTCCGCCGTGAGTCCCTCGCTGTACAGGTGCATGTTCCCGTTCTTCATCGCTTTGGCCTGCATGACCGATTCCCATTCATCGATATCAGCATACTGCTTTTGCGACGTTTCTTCAAGGAACCTCTCCGCGCCGAGGTCGATCAATCTCCTCTGCGACTCGGCGTATTCAGGCGTTCCCAGGCCTTCCGAACATTCTGAGACGATGAAGAGGTCCCCTCCCCGGGCGAGGATGCCGGCAGCGCCTACCATCCCCTTTACGGTCTGGTAATAGTTCCTGTCCAGCGGGTAGCCCGCCGCGCTGGTAATAATTGTTTTATACTTCCGGGGAACGGATATCTCAAAATACGGGCGCGCAAAGGCGATTGCGTCAAGATGGCTTTTTTCGATCTCGCCGAAGTTGACAAATGACAGGTTGCGGTCTTCGTCGATGACCGTATTGAGCGCGAAGCTTTCTCCGGCCATCAAGGCGGCGCACAGCTTCTCCTCATGGAGCGGGTTACCGTCGATCATGCAGTTGGCCACGTTCTCGTGATCCAGCATCCCTGCTGAATGCAATACCCTGATCGTATCTTCATGGGCTATTCCCGGAACAATGAGTTTTCTTCCACCGGAATATCCGGCCATGAAGTGAGGCTCGACGAGGCCGACGGCGATCCGCACTTCAGCGCTGAGAAAGCGGCGATCCAGCCTTACCGGCATCCCGCGCGGCGTATGTCCCAAAAGGACGTGGTCTTCATCGCTTCTCGCAAAGTGATTGACCGCCTTCACGGCCTGCAGCACCCTATCGCTCCCGATCAGCTCACGGAGCTCTTCTCCTTCATTCGGCCTGTGGAGGCCCGTCGCAACAAGGATCGTTATTGAATCAGGTCGTGTGCCCGCATTGATCAATTCCTCAATGAGGGCAGGCAGCACGATCGCATGGGGCACCGGCCTTGTATTGTCACAGATGAGAATGCAGACGCTTTCCCGTTCCCGCACAACTTCTTTCAGGGGCTTGCTTCCCGCAGGGTGTAAAAAGGCCGACCTTACCGCCTCCACGGGGTCTTTAAGCACGGGCATCCTTTTTTTCCGTATCACTTCTGCCTGAAGCCTGTCCGGGAGATTCAGGGATAAGCCTTTCCTCCCGTACCTCATCACGATATGCATGAACAGCCTCGCGAACGCTTATTGATCCTGCATCGCCGATCAACCACCCGTTATACGTTCGATGCTGGAATAGGCAACATCCGTGAGATCCTTAAGCGCCTTCTCGCTGATGGCAAGCGGGGGCATGAGGACGATCACGTCGCCGAGCGGCCTGATGATCACGCCTCTTTTGCGCGCCTCCCCTATCACCTTCTGCCCTATCTTCTCTGCCGGCGGGTAAGGCATCTTTGTCTTTTTATTTTTTACGAGCTCGATGCCGACCATGAATCCCTGCTGCCGCACCTCTCCGACGTGCGGCAGATCAAAGAATCTCCGCAGCTCATCTTTTAGGAGGGCTATCTTCCCTTTGAGCTTTTTGAGGGTCTGCTCTTTTTTGAAAAGCCTCATATTCTCTATCGCCACAGCGCAGGCAACGGGGTTGCCCGTATATGTGTGGCCATGGAAAAAGGTCTTGAACTCTTCGAACCTGCCGAGGAAGCCGCTGAAGACCTCTTCGGTCGTGAGCGTTGCCGCAAGGGGAAGATAGCCGCCGGTGATGCCTTTGGCGATACAGAGAAAATCGGGCCTGATGGATTCTTTCTCGCATGCGAACATTGTCCCCGTCTTCCCGAAACCCGTTGCCACCTCATCGGCTATGAAAAGGAGGCCGTTCTCTTTTGAGATCTTCCAGACGGCGGATAAAAAACCCTTCGGCTGGGTTATCATCCCGGCCGCGCCCTGCACAAGGGGCTCTATAACCACCGCGCATATCTCGTCCTTATTCCGTTGAACGATGCGCCGGAACTCTTCCACGCACGCCATGCCGCAGTCCTTTCTTTTCAGCTTCAGGGGGCAGCGGTAACAGTAGGGCGACGGCGCTTTATAGTTTTTAAAAAGCAGGGGCCGGTAAACTTTGTGGAAAAGGTCTATGCCGCCGACGCTCACCGACCCGATCGTGTCGCCATGGTAGCCGTTCGTAAAAGAGAGAAACCTCTTCCTCCTCTTTTCCCCTTTCTGCTGCCAGTACTGGTATGCCATCTTGAGCGCGATCTCAACGGACGTGGAACCGCTGTCTGAATAAAAAACCTTTTTGAGTCCCCGGGGCGCTGCATCAACAAGCATTTTCGCAAGGGCCGCGGAAGGAACGTTGCCGAGGCCAAGGAGCGTCGAATGGCAGAGGGTCCCTGCTTGCTTCGCGATCGCACCCACGAGCTCTTTCCTGCCATGCCCGTGCACAAGCACCCACAGGGAAGATATGCCGTCGATATATTTTCTTCCTTCCGTATCTATCAAATAACACCCCTCTCCCCTCTCAATGATCAGAGGGTCCGTGCCGCCATAGTCCTGCATCTGGGTAAAGGGATGCCAGATGTATTGCTTATCCCATTCTTTCAATTGTTTCTTGCTGTACATTAAACCTCCACCTTGAAATGCGAGAGGTTAAGAGGATATGAGGGTGAGAGGATATGTTAAAAAAATGACTTTGTTCTCTTAACTTCTCACCTTCTTCTCTTCTGCTCCTCTGCTCTTCTCACCTTCTGCTCTTCTTATCTTCTGCTCTTTAAATCAGTTCCATCTTCTTCCCGGCGTGAATGATGGTCTCTATGGCGTAGTCCATATCTTCCTGCGTAAATCCCCGCACAACCGTTAACCGTAGGCGCGACGTGCCTTCGGGAACGGTGGGGGGCCGGATCCCCTGGAGAAACAGCCCTTTTCGCATAAGCGATTCCTGCATCCTGAGGGTCTTCGCGTCTTCGCCGACAACAATAGGGATGATAGGCCCGACGCTGTCCTTCAGGTCAAAACCGGCGGTGTTCAAACGCATCCTCATGTAGTCTATGTTCTTCCATAGCCTGTCTTTGTACGTGGTATCCTGTTCTATCATCTCGAGCGCCTTCATGGCGCTCGCAAGGGATGATGCGGGCAATGCCGTTGTGTACATGAATGTCCTCGCCCTGTTGATAAGAAAATTGATAACGACCTCATCGGAGAGCACAAAGGCGCCGAAGGAACCGAGCGCCTTACCAAAGGTCGCCATGTGGACGTCCATGGAGCCTGACAGGCCGAACAGCTCTTCAACGCCGGTGCCTTTCTGGCCGAATACGCCGGTTCCGTGGGCATCGTCGAGGATCATGTGGAAGCCATACCGTTCACGCAGCTCGAAGATATCAGACAGCGGCGCAATATCCCCGTCCATGCTGAAAACCGATTCGGTAACGACAAACCGTTTTCCTGCCGACCTTTCCCTGCCCAGCTTTTTTTCGAGGTCATTCATATCCCTGTGTTTATAGATAACCTTTTTTGCCCGCGAAAGCCTCGTTGCGTCTATAAGGCTGGAATGGTTCAGCTCGTCGCTGAATATAACATCGTTGCTGTCCGTTAGCGTGGAGATGATCGCTATATTTGCCATATAGCCGTTGGAGAAGATAAGCCCTTTTCTGTAGCCCTTGTACCTGGCAATCATCTTCTCCAGTTGCCCGTAGATGTCAATGCTCCCCGAGACGCTTCTCGAAGAGCATGTGCCTGCCCCGTATTCATCGATCACGTCTTTTGCTGCCTTGAGAATGTCCGGGTGGACATGGAGGGAAAGGTAGCTGTTGGAACACAGGTTGAGGTATGCCTTCCCATTATACAGGATCTGCGTGGAGGTTACCGGCTTGATGTATCGCAACTGCCGGTAATTCCCTTTCTTCCTGATATCATCGAGCCTTTTTTTAAGTTGTTTTTGCACTGTACATATCCGATACAAACCACATTACACGAACACCCTATAACAGTCAACAGTTATTTGAAACAGGTTAACTTAGACGAAAAAAAACAGGGTGGATCGCCCGACCCACCCTGTATGTTGTCCTTTGTTTAGCCTTTGATAACCCTTGGCAATATCATCTGGTGCTGCGGACAGATCGATGACGGGTTCTGGTAGCAGCAGTTTGCGAAGGCAACGAAGTACTTTCTCAGGTCTTTCATCGCCACGACTTCGTCAACAAGGCCCGCCTTTGCGCAGTGTGACGGCCTCGAATTGTCGTAGTACGATTTGACCAGCTTGTTCATCTGGGCGATGATCGGCGCGAGGGGCTTGCCTGCATCCTTCTCTTTCACGAGCCTTCTTGCAAAGCTCGCCGCTGCGGCGGTCTCGCCGTGCATAACGTAGATCTCAGTCGTTGCGGTTCCGAGGGTGAAGC
>JAKQBZ010000342.1 GCA_029559435.1 Deltaproteobacteria bacterium
GATCAGCGTTGATTTCAGCAGGTCGCGAAATATTTGGATAACAAGGTCCTGGCTCATAGGGCACCTCCTAATAAAATCCTTTTATAATGGAACCGACGAGAAGGTTCCACCCGTCCACAAGGACAAAGAGCATCAGCTTGAAGGGCAGCGATATGAATATGGGCGGAAGCATCATCATGCCTGCCGACAGGAGCACGCTGGCAACAACCATGTCGATCATGAGAAAAGGTATATAGAGCAGGAACCCTATCTGAAAGGCCCTCTTCAGCTCGCTGATCGCAAAGGCGGGGACGATGACGCGGAGCGGGATCTCCTGGGGGCCCTGGGGCCTCTTAAGATCGGCAATGTTCATGAAAAGCGCCAGGTCTTTCTCTTTCGTGTATCTCAGCATGAAGGCGCTCATCTCTTTCGACCCTTTTCAAGGAACTCTTCGAAGCCGATCTTATTGTTCAGGTACGGCGTCAGCGCGTTGGCGCTCACCTTATCGTAGGTAGGGGCCATGACAAAAAACGTGAGGAACAAAGAAAGGCCGATGATGATCTGGTTCGGCGGCAGCTGGGTTATGCCCATTGCCTGCCTCAACAAGGAGAGGACGATCACGATCCTCGTAAAGGCGCTCATGAGAAGAAGTATGGCAGGAGCAAAGGCCAACACCGTCAGGACAAGAACAATATTAATGAGGTTCCTTCCTCCTTCGCCTCCGGTGAATGATGAGATAAGGCTTCCTACCTGCGTGTGGGCCTTTTCCTTCGAGTCCGTCTTTGCATCAGCGAAGGCAGGCGCGACGATGAATGAGGCCACGAGGACAGCGATAACGATGTACCTCATGGCCTTTTATCCTCTTTTTTCCATTTCGCGAGGAGGGAAATCTCTTTGTCGCCTGCGCCGATGACGAGGACGTAATCCTTTACCTCCACGACGGAGACAAACTTCTTATACCCAAGATAGACGGAATCCACTTTTTTCAGGCCGCGGCCTTCATCGGCGGGGCGAAGCCGGAACTTAAGCTTGCCGGAGTAGCGGCTCAATGCATAGATGCCGGCAACTATTCCGAGCATCACCAGAACGACCTTGAGCATCCCGACATAGGCCTCGATCATCCCAGTTCCTGCACCCTTTCCTTCGGCGTCACGATCTCAATGACCCTTACGCCGAGCCTCTCGTTGACAACGACTATCTCCCCTTTGCCCAGCAGCTTTTCGTTCACATATATGTCGACAAGGTCGCCGGCAATCCTGTTGAGCTCGATGATCGACCCCTTGGAAAGCGCCAGCAGCTCGCCGATCGGCATCTTTGTCCTGCCTATCTCAACAGACATCTCAACAGATATGTCCAGAAGGTTGCTGATGTCGATCTCAAACTTCTTTGGACTTGTGAGGGTATGATTTTCTCCTGTAAATTCTTCCATTGCGCCTCCTTAGTTGACGGATTCTTCGATCCTTATCGCCTTGTTTCCCTTATAGATCCCCATCTTGCCCCTGAACCTGGTATGCTGCTGGACCTCAACATCCACCGGATCGCTTATATATTTGTCAACGATTATTACATTCCCATCGGACGTGCTGAGGAACTCTTCCAGCGGCATTTTCTTTCTTCCCAGAACCGCCCTCACGTCGACAGGGATCTCCAGGACCCTTTCTTTTAATTTTTTGAACCATTTTTCCCTCATCTCCATGTCTTCTCTCGACGGCGTGGTTGTGAGGTGGCCCTTGATGCTCTCAAGTATCCCGTAGGGCATGCATATCTTCATCCAGCTTGTCATATCGCCTATCTCGATGTTGAATTCCGTTATCCCCACCGTCTCTTCCGGCGCCACCATGGTGATGTAATTGGGATTTATCTCTGACCTCGAATACTTGCACCTGATCTCGTAAACAGGCGCCCAGGCCTTCTCCATCTCAACGGAGACCAGGTCGATCAGCTTTTTAATGACGTTGAACTCTATCTTTGTAAATTCCCTGCCCACGATCTTCGGGGCGGTTATGTTCGTGCTGCCGAAGACCGTTTCGAGCACTGAAAAGATCATCTTTGCGTCGAAGATCACTATGTAAAATCCTTTCAGATGCTCTGTGACAACGATATTCATATTCGTCGGCAGCGGCAGGGTCTTGATAAAATCCTCGTACCCCACATACTGGATCGGCTGAAGCTCAACCTCGATCTCTTTCTCCATAAAAAGCGAGAGCGCGGACCTGAAAGATTTTGAGAACCTGTCATAGATGAAATCCAGCGCCGGGAGCCTTTCCTTTTTTCCTCTCGTGTACCTTATATAATCAAAGGTTTTGGCTTCTTTATGCTCCTGCGGCGCTTCGACCTTTTGAGTCTCTATCTCGCCTTCGGATATTCCGTGAAGCAGCGCATCTATTTCTTCCTGAGACAGTACCTGTTCCATGCAAGCTCCTTACTGGACAATAATATCCGTTATATAGACAGACCTGAGCTCTTCGCCGTTTTTAAAAAGGTCCTTCAGGCTGGCGTAGATCTCTTTTTTGATCTCGTTTCTCTGGCCAACATCCATGAGCGCCTCAGGCACCTTTGTGCCAAGGACCGATAATGTCCTGTCGCGGATCGCCGGGACCATCTTTTTTGCCTCTTCCATGATCTTCGGATCTTTCACTTCTATTCCAAGAGACACCCTGGCGAATTTTGCAGAGCTTCCGGAGAGGTTAAAAACAAACGGCTCGAGCGCCAGTATAGGGCCCACGCCGCCGTTCTTCTTTTTGCTGTCCTTCTCTTGCTTCGCCTCTGCCTGCCCTTCTTCCTGCCCGCCCAGGTATTTCTTCATTATCACGTCTCCATACATAAAGTAGCCGCCGCCGATCGCACCGCAGAAGACCAGCACAATAATGAAAAATATCAACTTCATCTTTCCCTTTTTTGCCGGTTTCGCTTCTGCCTTCTTTTGCTTCTCCGGTTTTTCCCCTTTTTTCTCTTCTGTCTTCAATTCTTTTTTCTCTTCATCCATAGCCCATCCCTCCGCTGTTGATATGAAAAAGCAATAAGTGTGCCACATCAAAAAGTGAAAAGTGAAAGGTGAAAGGTGAAAGGGTTAAAAATTGTGTAAATCAATTATATCAATTATATCAGTACTATATGCTATCTGTACAAAATATGGCGTGATCGTCAGGAAACCGGGAAGGGTTGTGCAAGGGACAAAGTCAATTTGCCCTTGCTGCCCCGATACCGATAACTGACAGGAGAACGTCATTGAATTGACAACAAAAAAAAGGGGCTCGATTGCGAGCCCCTTAAGGCATGGCTTACGCTGCCGCTTATCTCTTGAGATTCATGAGCTCCGCGAGGATCTCGTCCGTTGTTGTGATAACCCTTGAATTCGCCTGGAACCCTCTCTGCGCAACGATCATCTTGACGAATTCCGTTGCCAGGTCGACGTTGGACTGCTCAAGGGAGTTGGGGTTTATCTTCCCGAGGCCGCCCTCGCCCGGGGCGTTGGTATATGCAACGCCTGACTCAAGCGTTTCGGAGTAGAGGTTGCTGCCCTCCCTGCTCAACCCCCACGGGTTGTTAAAGTTTGCGAGTGTGATCTGGTAAAGGCTGAGGATCTGGCCGTTGGAATAATGGCCCGATATGACCCCCTCGCTGTTGACGGTCACGTTCTGCAGGACTCCCGGCGGATAACCGTCCTGTGTCTGGAAATTGGTGGTCGACGCTATCGGATACTGGGTTGTGGTCCCGCCCCCTGAACCGGAGCCGAAAACGATATCGATCGCCTGGCCGGCGCTTGCACCCTGGGAAAAATCAAAGCTTACCGTGTTTGCGCTGCCGCCGATGGTAAGGGCGCCGTTATTGTTGAACACGAGCGTTCCGTATCCGGCCAATGCATTCGCGCCGGTTGCCGAGTCTGCAGCGTCAAGATGCGCCATCCATTCCCAGACGCTGGACTGCGGCGTTGTGGTCTCGTAAGATTTCCTGAAATAGACGGTCACCGTGTGCGCCTGGCCCAATGAGTCGTATGCCGTAATGGACGATGAATAGTTTGAGGTTGTCGTGGGGTTGCGCGTGGCGCTTTCATAGTTGACGGCAAAACCGTCTACCCCGAGCGTCTGCGAGCCGTTCGCCAGCGCTGCCGCCGTGGTGATGTCGAGGCCTGACCCCTTCCAGTTCGTATATGTCGTCCCGGCTGCAACCGTATCGGTATAGGTCGTTGTATCGCCCGTCAGGGCGCCGTCGGGCCCCCTTTCCGCTACAGCCACTGTCAATGTTGTGCCTGGTACCGTGAAGGTATAGTCGCCGACCCGCGGATAACCGCCTTCGCTTAACGTGGCAGACGCGATAGCGGTGCCCGCCCCGCCAAAGCTCGTATCGATATGTCCTGCCCATGTGGCATCTGACTGGAGGTTCACGTTCATGCCGATAAACTCTGTGGCCCTCGGCTGGCTCGGTTCAGGAGAGATCACGATATCCGTATCAACGCCGAAGGGCGCGTTCGTTGTCCTGTCTATCTCCCTGCCCTGCAGGAGGTACCCGGCAGGGTTTATAAGATTCCCGTCCTTATCGAACCTGAACTGCCCCGCGCGGGTGTAATATTTTGTATCGTTGTCACCGGACTTCACGATAAAGAAACCGTCGCCGCCGATGGCGAGGTCCGTGGGCTCGCTTGTGCTTTCGAATGATCCCTGGGCAAAAAGGGTATCGACAGAGCTCAGCGACGTGCCCCTGCCGACCTGGCTTGTCCCTGATGCCCCGAATATCGACTGGTACACCACGTCCTGGAACGTTGCCCTGCTTGCCTTGTACCCTACCGTATTCACGTTGGCGATATTGTTGCCTACGACATTGATCGAATGGCTGTTGGAAATCAAACCGCTGATGCCGGAGAAAAAGGAACTTAACATAAAAACCTCCTTTAATTTTTAATCTGTTTGACGTTATTTGCTAAATACGTATCGCCGTTGCCGGCAACCAGCACAACGCCGCTGTCGCCTGTCCCCATGCCTCTTACAACGCGGTAAAGGCTTGCCGTGCAGCCCACCGTCTTGCCGTCCTTGACCGCCGTGGCCGCAATGGCCACGTCACCGGCGCCCTGGTGCGTATACGACAGGGTCTCTCCCTTGTTGAAGGTCACCTCTGTAATGCTGCCGTCATTAACGCTCTTCAGCATCAATATGACCTGGTCGTAATCTCCTGCAGGCGTAAGGGCCACCTCATCGCCCGCCGAGAGGGTATTGCCGTCAACGTTGATCTTCTTCCCGATCACCGAAAGCCACTGAGTGACATTGCCTGTGCCTGCCAACGATTTCATCTCGTCGAGGGAAGCGGCAATATTCTGCAGCTGCTCGACCTGTGTCAGCTGCGACAGCTGGCTCAGGAACTGCTCCGGCTTCAAGGGCTCTAAAGGGTCCTGGTACTTGATCTGCTCTATGAGTATCTTCAGGAAATCCTCCTTGCCCATGGAGATCGTTGATTGAGCGGCGCTTGTCGCCTCCTTGCTTATCCCTGATGCCTGGAGAACACTGCTTACGCTCCCTATTGCCATAATGCCTCCTTTAAGTCAGCTCGTTAAGGAAGGCGCTGAAATCCTCCCCTTCCTCATACTGACCCTTCTTTTCCTCTTGCTCATGCCTGTCGCGCCTCTCAAATTCCCTCTGGTCATTGACATCGACCATAATATGCGCATATATATTTTTTCCTTCAAGGTGCCTCATGATCGTATCTTTCTGGGACTGGATAAAATTCATGACCCCTTCGCTGCCCGTCTTGATCTGCACGGTAACCTTCTGGCCATCATCCTTCAGCCCGACGAGGACCGTTTCTTTCTCATCTATTTTCAGCCGCATCACCATGTCCATCGATGTGCCCTTGTTTGCGTATTGCTCGACAACCTGAGCCACCCTGTCTGCGATGGCCGAACCGAACGCCCTGTCAAAGGCCTTTGCCCCTTCTTTGCCGTAAAGCCTGTCTGCCCTGGGATCTTCTCCCCGCTGAAAGAGGCTTGCCTCCTTCTCCGCTATTGCCGGTTCCTGCTCATCTCCCGGTACAGCTTTGACCTTTTCTGTCGTGCCCTCGTGAGACATTGGCGCCGACGGTCTTTTTGCCGTCAGCAACGCCATATTCTGACCGTCTTCAACCCCCTCCTGTGCCGGCAGAATAGCCTCGTCCGGAACGATGCCCTTCCGGTAAATATCTTTTCGGTCCATCGTCCCGGCATCTCTTTTCTGAAAGAGTATGCGGTAATCTCCGTTCAGCTCCTTTTCGGCCCTGTCCTGCTCTACCGGCAACGGCTTTTCTTCCCCGGCAACAACAGGTTCAGAGGGCCTCAGCGGAAGGCCGCCTTCCTTCTCTTGAATAATATATTTTGCCATCCTGTTGTCAGCATAGGCGCTGTCCTGTCTTTCTTCCGCGACCATGTTATCCTGTACCGGCACGAACAAGCCTTTATCGGTCAACGCTGCCTGAAACATCATGGCCGGCTCCTCTGCTTTCTCCAAGGAAGCCGGCGGCCGGTCATCTGTTGCCGCATTGCCGGCGCTGTCATCCTTTTGGCCGGAAAAACGGATCAGGAGCCCTGCGCCGGCTTTGGCATCGCTGCACCCGGCATCCAACGCTTCGGCTATTTCAGGATGCGCAACGGCACCCTCCTCTTTTTCGCCTGCGTCATCTGTGCCATCAATAAATACAGGGGGCAGTTCTTCGCTGTCCTGCTCCCACAAGAACCACGATTGCAACAGCGACATAAGCCCTTTTTTATCGTCCATGTCGCCTGAAGGCTCCTCTCCCTGCGCCGCAGCTGGCCCCTCCTGCTTGTCCTCAAACCCTTCCGTGCTCACAGGAAAGGTACTGCTGCCGGCGGACAACCTGTCGAGCAGGATCGCCAGAAAATCCTGCGGTATCGCCTGGCCCATATCCTGCTGCTCCGGCATGGAAAGATCCTGAGATGTCTTCGCGGTGTTCATGAATAGGCAATTTATAAGAAGGTCCATGACAAAGCATAGAACAAAAACCGTGCCATATCTCACAAATCAATAATTTTAATATGTTAGGAATATTGTGCTATGATCATTCAGGAAAATTTCAAGGAAAACATTTCCCTGTGGGGAAAATATTTCCCTCAGAGGCTAATGCAGGCGGGCATCGACCCTCAGGGCAATGTCGTCAAGAAGCTTCTGCTGCTTTCTGTTGTAGGATTTCTTGATGCCTGCCGCTATCTTTGACTTCAGTTTTTGAAACATCTTTTTTTCCTTTGCAAGCTCGAAGAGCTGCAGCCTTAAGCTGTTGATCCTTTCTTCCCTCTCTTTTTTCTCTCCGATCAAGGCTTCTTTTCTCTTTTCCAGGAAGATGATGTAGTCCTTCAGGACGGAAAAATCGCTTCCTTTCATCGTCACCGCACCGAGGCTGTTGTGGCTTTTGTGTATGGTTTCTTCGACCATATGCATGTTGAGAACGATCTTTTTGATCTCGATCGTGGCATCCTCGATCTCCCTCTCTTTATTCCGGATCATCGTCTCCTTCAGCTCAATGATCTTATCGATCTTGTTTTTCAGCATGGTTTTCCAATACGTTACGCAGAGAAGAGGGTTTTGCTATATACGATATCCTATATACGAAATACTGTTTTACACATAGAAAAGTATCTTCATGCTGTTCAGGGTCTCCTCGAGGGTAACCTTCTCATCGACATTTTGGGCCAGAAAGGTTCTTACGCGGTCGATCATGGACATGGCATAATCGATCTTCTTGTTGTTTCCCGGTATATATGCCCCGATATTGATCAGGTCCTCAGCCCTTTCATATTCAGACAGGACCTCTACGATCCTGCTCGAATATTCTACCTGGTCCTTTGATACGATGTCTTTCATCACCCTGCTTATGCTCCTTAAAACATCGACCGGCGGATATTGGTTCATATCGGTCAGCCTGCGGGAAAGAACGATGTGCCCGTCAAGGATCGCCCTTGAAGCATCAGCGATGGGGTCATCAAGGTCATCTCCTTCAACAAGCACCGTATAGATGCCGGTCATGCTCCCCTCGCCTTCCCCGTTCCCGGCCCTCTCAAGAAGTTTCGTCAATAAAGAAAAGACGCTCGGCGTATAGCCTTTCGACGTAGGAGGTTCTCCAATCGCCAGGCCGATCTCCCGCTGTGCCATGCCAAACCTGGTAAGGGAATCCATGAGCAGGAGGACGTCCATGCCCCTGTCGCGAAAATACTCCGCGATCGCTATTGTAAGAAAGGCCCCTCTTACCCTGATAAGCGGCGGCTGGTCCGAGGTCGCCACAAC
>JAKQBZ010000223.1 GCA_029559435.1 Deltaproteobacteria bacterium
ATTATGAGGAGTAGAGACCAATGAAAGAAGGGGCCGGCAGATAGTGATGATGCGCTACTGGTACATGTTCCTGGCAGACAGCCTCTTGACCGTGGCAGCCATCGTCTTCGCGATGATGATACGGCTGGAGATATTCTACCCGGACTATTTCCTGTTCAGCCGCCACATCAGGACGGTATGGCCCTTCATCATCCTCGCGATGGTCGTCCGGCCGGTGGTGTTCTATTTTGCGGGCATCTATCAGCGCATGTGGCGGTATGCGACGACGCGCGATTTTGTCAGGCTCGTCGTAGCCGTGGGGATAGGGTCCCTTATCCTTTCCCTCGTTACGCTCCTTCTGTTCAGGCCCTTCCTGATCACGGACTTTCCGCGCTCCCTGCTGATACTCGAGGGCCTGCTGGGCGTATTCTTTCTCGGAGGCTTGAGGGTCATCCTGAAGGTTTCCGAGAACTACGCAGACGAGATCGACTGGAAAAAGGTCGACGTTAAGCCCGCGAGGCTGGCCCTGATAGTGGGGGCGGGCGATACGGGGGTGCACCTTGCGAGGGAGTTCATCGACAACCCGCAGCTTGGCACGCAGCCAATCGCCTTTGTCGATGACGATCAGAAGAAGATAGGCAGAAAGACCCACGGGCTGGATGTCTTCGGGCCGCTGGTTTCCCTGGCCGACATCGTCCAGAGGATGAACGCCGACGAGGTGATCATCGCCATACCGAATGCGCCGGCACAGACGATACAGAATATAAAGAATATCTGCCACGCAATATCCATCCCCTTTTCCGTTGCCTCGGCGCCCGGGAGCCTTGTGAGCCAGGAGGACGCAACGGCGGGCAGCGTGAGCTCTCTCCGGCTGCCAATGTCTCTGCCTGATATTACGACAAAGGAGATACAGAACGTGGTCCGCGTCATGCAGTCACGCAACTTGAGCATCGGGTCGCAGACGGTCATGCTCGAAGACCTCATTGCGGCTGAATGCGGCATGAATTACGGCGTTGCGGTGGTGAACGGCACCGGCGCGCTCCACATGTGCATCGTTGCGGCGGGCATCCAGCCGGGAGACGAGGTGATCACAACGCCCTTCAGCTTTGTTTCTTCCTCGAACTGCATCCTCTACGAGCGCGCCAAGCCGGTCTTTGTCGATATCGAGCCGGCAACGCTCGGCATCGATCCCGGCAGGATCGAGGCCGCCATCACGGAGCGGACGAAGGCGATCGTCGTCGTCCACGTCTTCGGCCAGCCGTCGGATATGGGCCCTATCATGGAGATCGCCGACAGGCACAACCTGGTCGTCATCGAAGACGCCTGCGAGGCGATCGGCGCCGAATATAAAGGCAAAAAGGCGGGCGCTATAGGAAAGGCAGGCACCTTTGCGTTCTACCCGAACAAGCAGATCACCACCGGCGAAGGCGCCGTCATCGTCACCAACGACGAGGAATGGGCCCATCTCTTCAGGAGCCTCAGGAACCAGGGAAGGGACAAGTTTGACGGGTGGCTCAACCACTCCCGCCTCGGATACAACTACAGGATGTCGGAGCTGAACGCGGCAGTGGGAGTGGTCCAGGTAAAACGGCTCAACGAGCTGCTGGACAAGCGCGCCGCCGTTGCCGACGAATACAACAGGGCGATATCCCGCGTTGAAGGCGCATCGCCGCTCACGATCGCCCCGACGACGACGCGGATGAGCTGGTTCGTCTATGTGGCGCGCTTTTCGCCGGGCATCGACCGCGACAGGATGGTTGACCTCCTTGCCGAAAAGGGCGTGCCGAGCAGGCCCTATTTTTTCCCGATCCACCTCCAGCCCTTTTACCGGAAGATGTTCGGCTTCAAGCCGGGAGATTTTCCTGAATCGGAGGCAGCCGGCGCATCGATCCTGGCGCTGCCTTTCCACGCGAATATGAAGAAGGAAGAGATCGAGGTCGTATGCAGGGCCTTG
>JAKQBZ010000226.1 GCA_029559435.1 Deltaproteobacteria bacterium
GGTGGACCGTTTCCTTGTAAAGGTCTCGGAGAAGGAAATGGCGGACCTCTACCGGGAGAGCCATATCCTCGTCTCGGCCTCAACAGAGATAGAAGGCTTCGGTCTGCCACCGGTTGAAGCGATGAGCACGGGGACCCCGGTGATCCTGACAAAGATATCGCCATTTCTTGCCTTTGACGAGACCCACGATTACGCCTATTTTGTGAATGTCCACAGGCCGGAGAAGATCGCCGAGGGAATTTTGGAGATCGCCGGCAACAGAGCGCTGCGGAAATCGCTTGTCAGGCGGGGCTTTGAGGTATCAGAGAAGTACTCCATCGAGGCTATCGGAAAAAGGCTTGAAGGTATCCTAAGGAAACATATTGAAAGGAACAGGAGTGAGTGAACACAAAGGGGGAGAGACAGGTCGCCCCCCGGTTCTTGTCGATAAAAATGCACCAGGGACGCAGGAGAAGGTGCTCTCGATATTGCAAAATATGGCGCCGGGGAAACTTCTCGATGCGCCTGCAGGGGAGGGAGCCCTTTCGCAGCGGCTTAGAGAAACTTATGATGTTACACCCGTAGACATTGATGAAGGCTTTTTTAAATTAACAGGCTTTCCCTTCAAAAAGGTAGACCTCAACCAACCCCTTCCTTTCGATGACAGCCTCTTTGACTTTGTTGTTTCTATTGAGGGGATCGAGCACCTCGAGAACCCCTTTCTCTGCATAAGAGAGTTTTCCCGCGTGCTGAAGACGGGCGGTAGCCTTATCCTTACAACGCCGAACATAATGTCTGTAAAGAGCCGCACCAGGTTTTTCTTTTACAGTTATCACGATTTTTTCCGTTTTATAAGGCCGGGAGAGGATTTCCGCCACGCGCTGCCGGAATATGAACATGAGCATATTAACCCGATGACCTTTATGGAGCTCAGATACGCAATGCAAAAGGCAGGCCTTGAGATAGCCGGGATATTCACGAACAGGTATGTAAAGGCAAAAAGATGGGGCATATTTTACCCGATCATAAAAGATCTGATCATATCATCAACTAAAAAGAAACACCCCGGAGACCAATATATGGTATCAAGCGAAATCCTCGAAGGAGAGATCCTGATCGTACATGCAATAAAAAAATAGCTGTTCCCGGGTCTTCATTAAATAATTCCGGGCTGAAAATATATCTTGACTTATTCCCCCTTTCTTGTCATTATTAATATGTTCAATTAATGAACATTTATAAAATCATTATTATTTTTCGATTTATCCCTCCATTCTAACGGCGGTAGCCTGCCTAAAATCTAATAATGAACGAAGCGCAATTTAAAACCTTGAAAGAGTTTTCCGTGGAAGGTACTATTTCACAGCGCGACCTTTCGAAAAAGATAGGCTTAAGCCTCGGGAGCGTCAACTACATTGTCAAGGAACTGATAAAAAAGGGCTATGTCAAGGCGCAGCGTTTTAAGAACGCATACAATAAGGCAGCATATATCTATGTATTGACGCCGAAAGGCATCAACGCGCGCGTTAAGCAGACCCAGTATTTCCTGCAGGTAAAGATGGAAGAATATGAGAAGCTTAAGATGGAGATAGACGAATTGAAGAAGGATGCCTCCAGCCTCGAAGAGGGTGTACCGCAAGATACAGTGAAAGGGGATAAAGACTGATGAAGATACTTATCACAGGGGGTGCCGGGTATGTCGGTTCCGTCCTTACGAACGTCGCGCTCAGCAAAGGCTGCAATGTCGGGGTGATCGATTCCCTTTATTTCGACAGCAAGGTCCCCCTCTTGCATCTGAGTAACCCGAATTACGAGTTCTCCCGGCTCGATATGTCTGAGAAAGAAAGCATTGCGCCCCTCCTGAAAGGCGTAGATTATATCGTTCATACAGCGGCAATAGTGGGAGAGCCTGCGAGCAACAAATTTCCTGAATTGACAGAAAAGACAAATTACGCGGCGGCAAAGGAGATCATCGGGATTGCCGCGAAACAGGGCGTAAAGGGATTTGTCTTTCTCTCTACCTGCTCCAACTACGGCATAACCGAAGGGCTTGCGAAGGAGGATGGAGACCTGAAGCCGCTTTCTCTTTATGCCGACACGAAGGTAAGGGTGGAAAGGCTCCTCATGGACAGCGCGTCCGATATTGACTGGATAATCTGCAGGATGTCCACTGTTTACGGTGCGTCCCCAAGGATGCGTTTCGACCTTACAGTGAATGATTTTGCCATGAACGCATACAGAAAGAGATACCTCGACGTCTTTTTGCCCTATACGTACCGGCCCTATATCCACGTCTATGACGCGGCGAGGGTGATCATGACGTTGATCGAACAGTTCGGGAAGGTGCGTAACAATGTCTTCAACGTGGGCTTCAACGGCGAAAACTATCAGAAGATAAAGATCGCAGAGATTGTGAAGCAGTTCATTCCAGGCCTGAAGATCGATGTCGTTGAGAAGGGCACAGACCTGAGGGATTACCAGGTGGATTTTACAAAGCTTGAAAAATATCTTGGGCTGAAAAACCTCTTTACCGTAAAGGATGGCGTAAAGGAGGTTGTGGACATGCTGTCGCTGGGGATCATTGAAGACCCTGACGCCGATCTATACTACAACACAAAACCGAGGCTGGAGGGTTTCGTTGCACATTGAGCTTGATGCGCCAAACCTGGGCGAGATAGAAAAAGATTACCTTTCAAAGGTCATCGATTCAGGGTTCGTTTCTACTTTCGGGCCCTTTGTTTCGGAGTTCGAAGAGAGGTTTGCCGGATATCTTAATGCAACAAGGGCGGTGTCCACCCAGAGCGGGACCGCGGCGCTCCATATGGCGCTCTACGAGATGGGGATCGGAAAGGGCGACGAGGTCATCGTGCCTGCCCTCACCTTTGTCGCAACGGTAACCCCTGTGATGTATGTGCATGCGAGGCCTGTCTTTGCCGATGTTGAGAAAGATACATGGAACATCGATCCAAAAAAGATAGAAGAATGCCTGTCGCCGCGGACCAGGGCGATCATGCCCGTACATCTTTACGGAAATCCCTGCAACATGGACGCGATCATGGAGATAGCAGGAAAGGCAGGTCTTGTAGTCATTGAGGATGCCACGGAAAGCCTGGGGGCTGTGTATAAAGGACGCTATACAGGGACGATCGGCGACCTGGGCTGCTTCAGCTTTAACGGGAACAAGACGATCACGACAGGCGGGGGAGGTATGATCGTCGGCAGAAAAAAAGAGCGCCTGGAGCACATCAAGTTTCTCGTAAACCAGGCGCGGGATGAGTCAAAAGGGTACTACCATCCCGAGATAGGGTTCAACTACAGGATGACAAACCTCGAGGCAGCTCTTGGAATGGCACAGATGGAAAGGCTGAGCACCTTTTCTGATAAAAAGAGGCGTTTCAGCGAGATCTACCGCAAAGAGTTGAGCAGCGTACCGGATATTTCCTTTCAAGGACAGCACGAGGGCGCTGAAAGCTCATGGTGGCTTACCTGCGTGACCTTTGGTGAAAAGACAGACCTGCCTTCTCTCCAGAAGGCACTGAGAGAGAAAGGCGTGCCGACAAGAAGGGTGTTTATGCCCGTTATTGAATTCCCGCCTTTTGCGGCCGATAACAGCGCATTCGGAAATTCCCGTGAAATATACGAGAGAGGGCTTTGCCTTCCCAGCTCAACGCTCAACTCGGAAGAAGACATATATTACGTCTGTACAATGATAAAGGAGCTTGTATCGCAATGATGGAAGATCTGATACTTTTCGGCGGCGGCGGCCATTGCAGGTCCTGCATCGATGTCATTGAAGCGGGGAAGGAATACCATATTGCCGGGATCATCGATGTGGCTGAAAAGGTCAACCAGTCCGTGCTTGAATATCCCATTATAGGCACCGATGACGACCTGGACCGGCTGGTAAAAAAATACCGGCATTTCCTCATAACGATAGGACAGATCGGAAGCGCTGACTTAAGGATAGAAAAATTTGAACGTTTGAAGGACCTTGGGGCAAGCTTTCCCGTTATC
>JAKQBZ010000246.1 GCA_029559435.1 Deltaproteobacteria bacterium
GTTCCTTTTCTTTACCTCTACAAACACAAGGTAGCCGTCCTCTTCAGCGATAATGTCTATTTCGCCGAGAGGGTTCCTGTAATTCTTCTCTATGATCTTGTACCCATTCTTTTTCAGGGCGACAAAGGCCCTCTCCTCGCCCTTCTTTCCTTCTTCTCTCTTGTTGTCGCTAAGCAAGGCGCTCTTTGACCCCCCTGAATGTTTTTCTGTGGATCGGCGAGACCCCGTGGTCTCCAATGAGCATTTTATGGATTTTTGTCGGATAGCCTTTATTCTGCCTGAAATTATATACCGGATAGAGCAAGTGGTACGAGTTCATGATCCTGTCGCGAACAACCTTGGCGATTATCGATGCGCAGGCAATATAAAAACATTTCCTGTCGCCTTTTACAACGGCCTTGCAACCGGGAAAACTTTTCAATGTACGGTTTCCGTCCACAAGAAGAAGATCAGGCGTAACGCCTGCATAGTGGACGGCCCTCTCCATGGACAGAAGGCTTGCGTTGAGAATGTTCAGGGCATCGACCTCTTCGCTGGTCGCTATCCCGACCCCTACCCTGTAGGCATGATCCGTGATCCAGGGGAAAAGGTCTTCCCTTTTCCTTTCCGTCAGCAGCTTTGAATCAGCAACACCGCACTTATTTACCGGTAATTCTTTCCAGACAACGCATGAAGATACGACGGGCCCGGCAAGAGGCCCTCTGCCAGCCTCGTCGATTCCTCCCACAAGGCCTTTAAGCGGGCAGCGCATTAATACCTTTTTTCTTTAAGCTTCGCCGCCTTGCCTCTCAGGTTTCTCAGATAGTACAGCTTTGACCTTCTGATCTTGCTCTTGCTTGTTATTTCGATCTTATCGATGAGCGGCGAATGCTTGGGAAATGTCTTTTCAATGCCGACACCGTAGGAGACCTTCCTTACCGTGAAAGTAGCCCTTGTGTTGCCGCCTCTTTTCCGGATGATCAGGCCTTCAAATACCTGTATCCTTTCCTTGTCTCCTTCAAAGATCCTCGTATATACCTTGACGTTGTCACCGACATTAATCTCCGGCAGATCAAGCCTCATATGTTCTTTTTCGATCATGTCTACCATCTCATTCATCCTATCCTCCTCTACGGCCAAAAATTCTGTCAAGAATTATACCCATCGCAACTCTCAGCGACAGGTGGTTGTAATCACCGCCTCCCTGCACAGGTACAAGCATCTTGTCGCACAGGTCCACTACTTCGCCGGCTAAGCCCCAGCCTGTTCCGAACAGTATAAGGGAGTGGTCTTTTCCCTTTTGTACAAACTGGTGGAACTCCCGGTATGTTATCGACCTCCCCTTTCTCTCTCTTGAGGAGGTTCCCACCACAAAGGGCTTCCCTTTCGCGCTTGCATCTTCTATCATTTCGCCGACAGTGCTTCTGATCCTCACGCGCTGCAGCGCTTCGCCCCTTACCGGGTTGTATTGGGCGCCGTACCCTTCTGTCCAATGGCGTATAAGCTTCTCCATAATGTCCCTTTGCTTTGGCAAAGGTGTTACAATATAGCACAGGTCAATACCAAAAGTCATGCAGCATCTTGCAATATCATGGATCTCCAGGTTTGTTATGCTTGTAGCGACGATCCCACCGTTTTTATCATAGACCGGGTAATGTACTACTGCGATGCTTACGCTACTCAGGGAACTCCTCCATAATCTCTCTGATAAATTTTCCGTCCTCTTCTGTAGGGGCCAACTTATCTATAAGGTCCGGCCTTTTCAGGAGCGTCTTTCTGATCGCCTCTTTCCGCCGCCATTTCCTGATCTCCTCGTGGTTCCCGGAAAGGAGCACGGCCGGCACCTCCATGTCCATAAATACCTCCGGTCTCGTATACTGCGGGTATTCAAGGAGGGGCTCTTTGAAGCTTTCATCAGCAACGGACCCTTCGTTGCCGAGAACGCCTGGTATGTTCCTTGATACTGCGTCGATCAATACCAGCGCCGGGATCTCGCCCCCGGACAGCACATAATCGCCGATCGAGACCTCTTCGTCCACGCAGCCTACTATCCGCTCGTCCACCCCTTCATATCTGCCGCAGATAAGGCATATGTGGGCAAGCTTCCCGTATCTCTCTGCGGTTGCCTGATCGAAGGGCCGCCCCTGGGGGGTCAAAAGCACATATCTGGGCCTCCCGTATATGCTTTCAACAAGTTCCATGGCACGGTAGATCGGTTCGATCTTCATGACCATCCCCGGTCCGCCGCCGTACGGCCTGTCATCGCAGGTCTTATGGACATCTGCGGCAAAATCCCTGATGTTGATGATGTTGAAGTTTACCAGCCCCTTATCGAAGGCCTTTTTGATAATACTTTCCTGCAAAGGGGAATGGAAGATATCAGGAAAAAGCGTCAGGATGGTGAAGATCATGGGACAACCAGGCCTTCCTGAATCTTTATAAAAGAACGCTCAAGGTCGATCTCGATGATGTGTCCTTCGATCATTGGCACCATAATGTCCTGTTTTCCTGAAACAACAAGGATATCGTTTGCCTGCGTATGCAACATGCTGTCTACCTTGCCGATCTCCTCGCCCGCAGAGCTCAGAACCCTTAATCCGATAAGCTGGTAATCGTAATACTCGCCGCGATCCAACTGAGGGAGGTCTCCCTCTCGCACGAGCAATTCTTTTTTGACGAGAAAGGAAACCTCCTCCGGGCTTCCCAGACCTTTAAACCTTATCAAAAAGAGATTTTTATGAAACCTGACGCTCGCCGGCTTTATCTCTATGATCGAATCATCTTTTTCAGCATAGAGCGAAGCATACCGGAGAAATTCTTCCTTTGCCTCGTTGTAATAATGAAACTTTACTTCACCTCTAATGCCGTGTACTGACAGCACCCTGCCGACAGGGATCCATCTCATTACTCTATAATTTCAAGCACCGCTCTCTTTTTTACCTTCGTCGAAGTGGCGCTCAGGATAGTTCGCATTGCCCTCGCCGTTCTGCCCTGCTTGCCGATCACTTTTCCCAGGTCGTCTTTTGCGACGTTCAGCTCGATCACGGATGTCTTTTCACCTTCTATCTCGGAAACCTTTACCTGATCAGGATTATCCACCAACGCCTTCGCAATATATTCTATTAACTCCTTCAACACGCCCCACCTCCATAAGTTATTGTGTTAGCTCCTTAAAAACCCCCTCCTTTTTAAACAGATTTTCGACCGTCTTAGTGGGCCTTGCACCTTTCTGATGCCATGATTTTATCTTTTCCCTGTCAAGCTTTATCTCCGCAGGGTCTTTTAAGGGGTCATAAGATCCTACCTTATCAATAAATCTGCCATCTCTGGGAGACCTTTCGTCTGCCACAACAATCCTGTAAAACGGTTTTTTCTTCGATCCGAACCTGGACAATCTGAATTTAACAGCCAATTTCCACCTCCTTACCTCATGAATAGTTGTCTTTGAAGGCCTTTCATGCCTCCCCTTGTAAGCTTTTTCATCATCTTGCGCGTTTCCATGTAGCGCTTCAGGAGGTCGTTGACATCGCGGACGCTGGTGCCGCTTCCTTTTGATATCCTGACCCTCCTGCTTCCGTCTATGATATTCGGGCGTATCCTTTCTTTTACCGTCATCGAATTGATGATCGCCTCTACCCTTTTGATGTCTTTTTCCGCCTCAGAAAAGTTTATCATACCTTTGATCTTGTTGAAACCAGGAAACATCGTGACTATGGATTCTATGGATCCAAGCTTTTTCATTTGTTTTATCTGTTCCTTAAAATCTTCCAAAGTGAACTCGTCTTTTCTCAGCTTCTTCTCTAAATCCTGTGCCTGCCTCTCATCGAATACTTCCTGCGCCTTCTCGACGAGGGAAACAACATCCCCCATCCCGAGGATGCGGGATGCCATCCTTTCAGGATAAAACGCCTCAAGGGCGTCAAACTTTTCGCCGATCCCGATAAATTTTATCGGTTTTCCCGTAACGGCCTTGATAGATATCGCCGCACCACCCCTCGCGTCGCCGTCCAGCTTGGTCAGTATGATGCCGTCAACGCCGAGCTTTTTATCGAATGTCCCGGCAATGCTTACCGCGTCCTGTCCGGTCATCGCATCGAGCACAAGGAGCGTTTCCCTGGGATTTAAAAACTTCTTCTGATCTATGAGCTCGTTGACCATCTCCTCGTTGATATGCAGCCTGCCGGCGGTATCGACGATCATCGTGTCGAAGCCGTTCTTCATGGCGTATGCCTTTGCCTCTTTGCATATCGCAAGAGGTTCCTTTAACTGCGGCACTGCGAATGTCGGGATATTCAACTGTTTTCCCACCTTCGTCAGCTGTTCGATGGCTGCCGGACGATAGATATCTGACGGCACAAGGAGCGGCCTTCTGCCTTTCTTTCTGAGGACAAGGGCAAGCTTCCCTGCCGTTGTTGTCTTCCCCGATCCCTGAAGCCCTACAAGCATGATCGGCACTGGCGGCGACCCCGATATGTCGAGGGGCTTGTTGGTCGCTCCGAGCAGCTCGCACAGCTCATCGTGGACGATCTTAATGAACTGTTGCCCTGGCGTGACGCTCGTTAGCACCTCTTCGCCCAGCGCCTTTTCCTTGACCTTTTCGAGAAACTCTTTGGCTATCCTGAAGTTGACATCTGCCTCAAGAAGCGCAACCCTCACCTCTCTCAGCGTCTCCTTGATGTTATCCTCGGTAAGCTTCCCGTAACCCCTCAGTTTTTTGAAGGTCGTTTCTAATCTTTCCTGTAATTTCTCGAACATAGAAGCGTATAGTTTAATCAAAAATGTGCTGATAGTCAATGTAAATCAACGCATAAATAAGTGTAGCTCGTGGCTGATGGCTCGTAGCTCATGGCAGAAACAAGCACGAAATCCTAATATCGAAATTCTAAACAATATCTAATTTCAAATATCAAATGTTCAAAATGAACATATGATTCTTACGTTTTGAATTTAGAACATTTGAATTTGTCTAGGATTTAGATATTCGGATTTAAGATTTGATCTTGCTGCGAGCTGTAGCGAGGTAGGCTGCCGGATTCCTGCTGATGCAGCCCATCACGGCCTGCTCGCTCAGCCCCATGCTGATGAGCCGCCGGGCGGACTCTGCGATTGTCATTGACCCGCCGAGCAGTCTGCCTTGTTCGTCCCTGACGCCGTTTCGCGCCAATGCCTTC
>JAKQBZ010000279.1 GCA_029559435.1 Deltaproteobacteria bacterium
CCACCTCAAGATAAAATGGACAAAGAGCTTCATAGGGTGCACGCAGGACCAGCGAGACACCATACGCAGCCTTGGCTTGAAAAAGCTTTACCAGGAGAAAACAGTGAAGAACACGCCCGAGATAAGGGGTATGGTGAAGAAAGTGATTCACCTTCTAACTATAGTGGAGGATGTCCGGTAAATGAAGCTATCAGACTTGAAGCCAAGCGAAGGATCAATAAAGAAGAGGAAAAGAGTCGGACGGGGGACCGGTTCCGGCCACGGCACTACCGCAACTTACGGGAACAAAGGCCAGCGCTCGACGAGCGGCGGCACGAAGAAAAAGGGCTTTGAAGGCGGCCAGATGCCTCTCATGAGAAGAATTCCGAAAAGAGGGTTTAAAAATCCCTTCAGGAAGGAATATTCCATCATCAAGATAGGCGACCTCGCTGTATTCAAGGGACAGGAAAAGGTGGGAATAGAGGAGATACTGAGGTCCGGGTTTATAAAGAAGATGAAGGACGGTATAAAGCTTCTTTCCGACGGCGAGATAGACTTCCCGATCAAAATTCAGGTGCACAAGGCCTCTGAGCGCGCCATCGAGAAGATAAAGGCCCAAGGTGGAGATGTGGAGGTACTGATTTAATGGGAGGTTTCCAGAACATCGGGAAAATCCCTGAGCTTAAGCGGAGGATAATAGCCACACTCGCACTTCTGGCGGTGTACCGGGTCGGAGTTCATATCCCCACGCCGGGGATCGACGGGACAGTGTTGGCGGGGATCTTCGAGAGGGCGCGGGGTACCTTGCTGGGCTTTTTCGACATGTTTGCCGGCGGAGGCCTCGAAAGGCTTTCCATATTTGCCCTTGGCATCATGCCTTACATCAGCGCCTCAATTATCCTGCAGCTCCTTACCGTCGTTGTGCCTACCCTTGAAAGGCTTTCAAAAGAAGGAGAGGCCGGCAGGAGAAAGATAACCCAGTATACGCGATACGGCACGGTGATAATAAGCATCATCCAGGGCTTTGGCATCAGCATCGGGCTGGAGCAGATGAGAGGCGCTGGAGGCGAGCTCGTTGTGTATAATCCGGGCTGGAGCTTCCGGCTTATGACAATGATAACCCTTACCGGCGGGACCGCATTTATTATGTGGCTCGGAGAGCAGATTACCGAAAAGGGCATAGGCAACGGCATATCGCTGATAATTTTTGCAGGTATTGTAGCGCGAATGCCGAACGCGGTTGCCAGCACGATGACCCTTGTCAACTCAGGCGAGATGAACTGGTTTGTGGTCCTTCTGATCACAGCAATGATGTTTGTTGTAGTTGCCTTCATCATATTCATGGAGACAGCGCAAAGGAGGATACCCGTCCAATATGCCAAGCGCGTTGTAGGCCGTAAGATGTACGGAGGCCAGGCGACACATCTGCCCCTTAAGGTCAATACGGCAGGCGTGATACCTCCTATATTCGCTTCTTCGATCATCATGTTTCCTGCGACAATCGCGAATTTTATTCAGCACCCCTATATGAAAAAATTTTCAGAGATGCTCACCCCGGGAACGTTCCTCCACGAGCTCCTGTATGTGGGCTTCATCATCTTTTTCTGCTTTTTTTACACGGCCATTGTGTTCAATCCCGACAACGTGGCTGACAACATGAAAAAATACGGCGGATATATACCGGGTATAAGACCGGGCAAAAAGACCTCGGAGTTCATCGAAAGGGTACTCTCCAGGGTAACCTTTGTAGGCGCCGTGTACGTATCCTTTGTGTGCGTTCTGCCGACCTTGTTGGTGAGAAAGTTCAACGTTCCTTTTTATTTTGGAGGCACAGCGTTGCTGATAGTCGTGGGCGTCGCCCTCGACACGATACAGCAGATAGAATCTCATCTTATCCTCAGGCATTATGACGGGCTTGTTAAAAAATCCGCACGGATGAAAGGAAGGAGATGAAGATAATGCAGCTTTCAGCGATCAGCGATCAGCGATCAGCTTTAAAGGCTGACCCTGAATTCATAGAATTTTTAGCTGTTGCTGATAGCGGTGACGGGTCAGTGCGTTTTGCGGAATGATTATTCTAAAGAGCAGGGAAGAAATAGAGAAGATAAAGGTTGCCAGCAGGTATGCCATTGAAATACTTAGGTACCTTGGACAGTTTATCAAAGAAGGTTTGAAAACCATAGAGCTTGAAAGGTTGTGCGAGGAGAAGATACGCAGGATCGGACGCGTAGAGCCGGCATTTAAAGGATATAACGGCTACCCTTACTGCCTCTGTGTTTCTGTAAACGATGAGGTGGTGCACGGTATGCCAGGAGAACGGATATTGAGGGATAGCGATATTGTGAGCCTTGATTTTGGCACCCGCTATGATGGTTTTTGCGGAGATACCGCGGTAACATACGGCGTCGGCAAGATTCAGAAAAGGACGGAACGATTGCTCGCCGTTACGGAAAGCGCCCTCTATAAAGGGATCGATGAAGCAAAAGAGGGCAACAGGCTGCATGATATCTCCAACGCCATACAATCCCATGCTGAAGAGGCCGGTTTTTCCGTTGTGCGGGAGTTCGTCGGCCATGGGATCGGGAGAAGCCTCCACGAGGAACCACAGATCCCTAATTACGGAGAAAAAGGGACAGGCATACGCCTAAAGACAGGCATGGTGCTTGCGATAGAGCCAATGGTGAACATGGGGAAAAGCGACGTCGTGATCAGGCAAAACGGGTGGACCGCAGCGACAAAGGACGGAAGCCTTTCGGCCCACTTTGAGCACACCGTTGCAATAACCGAAAAGGGAACAGAGATACTGAGCGTACTATAAGGAATTTATGCCAAAAGGTGAAGGAATAGAGATTGAAGGCACAGTGATTGAACCGTTACCGAACGCTATGTTCAGAGTTGAACTTCCCAACGGACACAAAGTGCTTGCCCATGTATCGGGCAAGATGCGTATGCATTATATCAAGATACTGAGAGGCGACAAAGTCGTCGTAGAGCTTTCACCATACGACCTGACAAGAGGCAGGATTATCTACAGGGTAAAATAGGAGGTTCTTATGAAGGTTCGACCTTCTGTGAAGAAGAGATGTGACAAGTGCAAGATCATCAAGAGGAAAGGCATTGTGAGAATTATCTGCGAAAATCCAAAACATAAGCAGAAGCAAGGTTAAGGAGGGGCAACGTGGCAAGAATTGCTGGTGTAGATATACCGCGGGATAAAAGGATAGAGATAGCCTTGACGTATATTTACGGTATCGGGAGGACCTTCTCAAGCCGGATCCTCGGCGAGGCCGGTATTGACCCTAACAAGCGAACCAATACCTTGACCGATGAAGAGATAGCAAGGATAAGGGATATACTGGAGAGAAATTATAAGGTAGAGGGGGATCTACGGAAAGACGTAAATATGAGCATCAAGAGGCTCATGGATATCGGCTGCTACAGGGGCTTGCGGCATAGAAGAGGCCTGCCGGTCAGGGGGCAGAGGACCCGGACGAATTCCAGGACGCGGAAGGGTCCGCGCAAGACGTCTATGAAACGAAAATAATGAGGTGTATAGATGGCGAAAACAAAAAAAACCGGTAAGAAGAAGGTAAAAAAGAACATCCCTGTCGGCGGAGTTTACATCCAGTCGAGTTTTAATAATACTATTATTACCATTACCGACCCCCAGGGACATGTTGTCGCATGGTCGAGCGGCGGCGTTGTGGGCTTCAAGGGTTCGCGAAAGAGCACACCGTTCGCAGCCCAGCTTGCGGCAGAGAACGCGGCAAAGAAAGCGATCGAGAACGGCATGAAAACCGTCGATGTATACATCAAAGGACCTGGAGCAGGGAGAGAAGCGGCGCTCAGGGCCCTACAGAGCGCAGGCCTCAAGATCCATCTCATCCGGGATATAACGCCGATACCACATAACGGGTGCAGGCCACCTAAAAGAAGAAGAGTGTAAGGAGGCAAGCTTTGTCAAGATATGTAGGACCATCATGCAGGTTATGCAGACGTGAAGGGATCAAACTTTTCCTGAAAGGGGAGAGGTGCTATACAGAGAAGTGCGCGATCGAGAAGAGAAACTACCCGCCCGGTGTCCACGTTGAGACGAGAGGCAAGTTCCTTGAATACGGATTGCGGTTAAGGGAGAAGCAGCGCCTGAGAAGAATGTACGGGCTCAGCGAAAAACAGTTTAAGAGATTTTTCGAAATGGCAGAGCGCAAGCAGGGCATCACGGGGACAAACTTTCTTATTTTGCTTGAGAGGCGGATCGACAACATGGTCTTCAGGCTTGGATTTGCAACCTCCCGGAAAGAGGCAAGGCAGCTTGTTTCGCACAGCCATATTTTAGTCAATGGGCGTAAAGTAAGCACCCCGTCGTTCCTGATAAAGCCGGGCGATGAGATTTCGGTAAAACACAAGGATTTGCCAAGCGTTAAGAATGCCCTTGAATCGGTGGTAAGAAGAGGAATCCCATCATGGATCGAGCTGGACAAGGACAACATGAAAGGTACAATCAAGCTTCTGCCTACGCGCGACGACATCACGATGCCTATTAAAGAACAGCTCATCGTAGAGTACTATTCAAGATAGTTTTGCCCTAAGGAGGGTAGACGCCTATGTTTGAAAAAAACTGGCAGGAACTTATTAGACCGACAAAGATCGAAATAGAGAAAAAAGAACATAGCTATGTGAAGTTTTCCACGGAACCTTTCGAGCGCGGATATGGAATTACGATAGGGAATTCCCTGAGAAGGGTCCTCCTGTCTTCTATTATGGGCGGGGCCATCACCTCTGTCTGGATCAACGGCGTGGAGCATGAGTTCTCTACGGTCAGAGGGGTTAAGGAGGACGTAACAGAGATCATCCTGAACCTGAAAAAGGTTGTATTGAAGGTTACCGATGATAAGCCGAAGGTTTTAAAGATAGACGTGAAGGACAAAAAAGAGGTCAAGGCCGGCGATATCACCCATGATGGCGGCGTTGATGTTATAAACCCCGACCTTCATATCGCCTACTTGAGCGATGATGCACAATTATATATGGAGATGAAGGCGCAGCTCGGAAGGGGATATCAGCCGTCAGAGATGAATATCGAAGAGAACGACCCTATCGGCACCATACCTATCGATGCAATCTTTTCTCCCATCAGGAAGGTAAGCTACAACGTAACGCAGGCAAGGGTCGGCAGAAGAACGGACTACGATAAGCTGACCATGGAGATCTGGACCGATGGAAGCGTCGATCCGCTGGATGCGCTTTCTTTTGGGGCAAAGATCATAAGGGAGCAGATGAAGATCTTTATTAATTTCGAAGAGATCGAAGAGGCCGATGTAGCTGAGGACAAGATGGCTGACAAGCATGATTTCAACGAGAACCTCTTCAGAAGCGTTGACGAGCTTGAACTGTCCGTGAGAAGCGCGAACTGCCTGAAAAACGCCGATATTAAGTACATCGGGGAGCTTGTTCAGAAAACGGAGCAGGAGATCCTGATGACGAAAAATTTTGGCAGAAAGTCGTTGAACGAGATCAAGGAGATCCTCTCATGCATGGGGTTGCGTCTTGGCTTGAAGCTGGACAGTTTTCCCCAGAGGGAAGATCTTGACAAGATGCTTCTCAAGAAAAAAGATCATATATAGAGGTTTACCATGAGGCACATGAACAAAGTCAAGACATTGAACAAAAAGAAAAGCCACAGAAGGGCGATGTTCCAAAACCTGGCGAATGCCCTTTTCGATCATGAGAGCATAAAGACCACCAGCCCGAAGGCCATGGAACTGAAAAAGGTTGCCGACAAGCTCATTACCCTTGCCAAAAGGAAAGATATGCATGCCATGAGGCTTGCCTTCTCAATCTTAAGGAACAAGGAGATCGTGCGGAAGCTTTTTACCGATATAGGTGAACGGTACACGGCGACGAGCGGCGGATACACGCGGGTCCTTAAGATCGGCAGCAGAAAGGGCGACAATGCCCCCATGGCCATCATTGAGCTTACTCACAAGAAAGAGAAGGAAGAGAAAAAAGAGAAAAAGGCCGAGAAAAAGAAGGCTTCGGAACCAAAAGCAAAGAAGCCGAAAGAAGAAAAAAAAGAGAAAACCGCCAAGAAAGAAAAGACGGCAAAAGAGAAGTCCGAAAAGACCGAAACGAAAGAGAAAAAGCCGAGAAAGAAAGCGACAAAGAAAGAAACGGTCGCAGAAACAAAAGAATAATGTCCCCGATAGACAGTCCTCTACTGGGAGATCGTTCAACGGCAGGACAACGGACTCTGACTCCGTGAATCAAGGTTCAAATCCTTG
>JAKQBZ010000289.1 GCA_029559435.1 Deltaproteobacteria bacterium
AGTCGCACCAGAGGCTACATTTCGCCCCGTTATGAAGGCTTTGGATCACAGCGCTGGAACATGCCCCATAAGGGCTTCCCTGGAGGAAGACAACCCAGTCCCCTTCGTCGATCCCTTCGCAGGCCGTCATGGCCTCGTACCGGTTTCCGTTGATCTCAAAGACCTCATTGTTCAAGGCCTTCTGTACCGGATATGCGGGCGTCGCATGGCCCGTCTGGACGCATGCGGCAACGATCAGCACAAAAAAGCTCACGGCGGCTATCAGCCCCGGGAGAGTATACCGGCAAGCCCGTAGTGCCTTCGAATGGTATTTCATAACAATATAATACCACATCAGCATTGAAGAAGCAGCCCCTGTACCGCTCTGTGAGAGACAATGTATTAAAAATGCTTTAAAGGCTTTTTTCTCACGCCCACTCCCTCCGGTCGTTCGAGTCCACAGAGAGCGCAGAGAAGGAATATTTTCCTTTTGCCGGTATGGGAGAAGGATCCATACCGGAAAACCCGCACACCCTGCGGGTAATATTTACCCTACTGCACCGCCAGGTGCTGAGAGTGTCGGCAGAATGGTGCTTTCTCATACTTCTGCCGACAATATAAATCCTGTCTTTCGAGTAAAATCTTGTACTTTTTTGTTCTTTGGATTAGTCTATGCTGATGCAGGGTCTTTTCCTCGGTCTCAGTAACGGCGTGACGTGCGTCGCGTACTGTACGCCTGTGCTGATCCCTTATATGCTCGGCGAAGGGAAAAGTGTTGCTCAAAATTTTCTTGCCTTATCGCAGTTCCTGCTGGGGCGGCTTGCCGGGTATCTTGCCTTTGCCTTTGTTGCCTGGCTGATCAACCTGTCGGTTCTCGAGAGGCTGGGATCAAAGGGGCTGCTGATCGGTGCGCTCTATATTATCTTCTCCTGTTTCCTGATGGTCTACGCATTTTTTAAAACAGATGCTCCGTGTGCCGCCCGCAGCATCGGCTATATCGCCGGGAAGATCAAGGTTCCTTTGCTGATCCCCATACTGGCAGGCCTCTTAAGCGGCCTTGCCTTCTGCCCGCCTTTCCTCCTTGCGATGACGGCCGCGGCGTCTGAGGGAAGCCTGTCCTACAGCCTTTTCTTTTTCTTCATGTTCTTCATCGGCACCTCCATATTTTTTATCCCCATACCTTTTGTCGGAATGTTGCGCTGCCTGACGGCGCTCCGGATAATAGGAAAAATGGCGGCAGGGATCGTCGGGCTATATTACCTTTATGCAGGGATAATAACCGTGATTGCAGGGGTCAAGGGCATATGAGAACGGATACACATCAGGCTCCTCAGGGAGAAGGCAAGGGCAGGACCATCATTCTCACCGTGATAATGGCGGTCATTACCGCCATCATGTTCAGCCATGGAAAGATACCGCAGGACCCGAAAGAGGCGATCGCGCTCATCGTCACATTTCTTTTTGCGAATACCCTCTTCTTTCTCTTGATATACACAGGCAAAACAGACAGGTACCGCGCGGTCTATTTCAGCACCTTCGCGGTGGCGCTGATCATATCCTTTATCTCGCACATGTTCGAGGCGAGGGGGAGCATGTCCCTTTCGGAAGCAAAGGTGCTCCAGTGCGAGGTTCCTTTCTGCCATCTTGTGATCCCCATGACATTGGTCCCCATGGCCCTTACGAAGACGATCATATTTCCGGGCAGCCTCATCGGGGGATATGCCTCGATTGCCTCCATGTTTGTTCTCTGGATAGGGGCAACGCTTGCGCTTGGAAGGGGCTTCTGCAGCTGGGGCTGTTTTTATGGGGGCCTTGACGACGGGTTCTCGAGGGTCCTCAAGAGGCCGGTCATAAAAAAGATCAACCCCAAATGGATATACCTTCCCTTCGCGGTCCTCCTCTTTGTGGTGTTGACTGCGGCAGCCTACCTTTCGCCCACCTATTGTACATGGTTCTGTCCTTTTAAAGCGGTAACAGAGTTTGAGGCCGTTACCTCCACGAAGATCCTCATCCAGACGATCATCTTTGTGAGCCTCTTCATCGGCCTAGTGATCGTCCTGCCTATCCTGACAAAAAGGAGGACGCAGTGTGCATTTTTGTGCCCCTTCGGCGCAATGCAGTCGCTCACAAACAAGATAAACGTCTTTGACGTGAGGATCGACAAAGAGAAATGCGTGAAGTGCAAACGGTGCATCCAGGTCTGCCCGACCCTG
>JAKQBZ010000300.1 GCA_029559435.1 Deltaproteobacteria bacterium
GGCCTTCAGGGGAGCGACACGGTAACCGGCCTCGCCGAGGCCTACGACACCAGGAACGCAGGAACAGGGAAGACCCTCTCCGTGTCGGCCTATACCGTCAACGACGGCAACGCGGGGAACAACTACACCGTCACCACCGTGAACGACACGACGGGAGTGATCACCGCAAAGGACCTCACCGCCTCCTACACCGGCACTGACAAGGTCTACGACGCCACCACGGCCGCCACGGTCACCGGCTCATCGGGAGACATCATCGTGGGCGACGCGGTGACCTTCTCCGAGACCGCCTCCTTCATCGACAAGAACGCAGGCATTGGCAAGACGATCAATGTCACGGGCATCACCCTGGGAGGGATTGATGCCGGCAACTACAGCCTCCTGAACACGACCGCAACGACGACCGCCGATATCACAAAGGCAACTCTTACCATCACCGCCAACAACGACAACAGGATCTACAGCGGCGTTCCCTATTCCGGCGGGAACGGCGTCACTTATGCGGGGTTTGCCGGCGGCGAGACCCAGGCGGTCCTGGGCGGCACGCTCCAGTACGGCGGCACCAGCCAGGGTGCGATCAATGTGGGAACGTACGGCATAGACCCTTCCGGCCTGACCTCCGGCAACTATGCCATAAGCTTCGCAAGCGGGGTCCTCACCATTGGCGGCAGCTCCTGGACCTCCATGGAGTCTGTGAGCTCCGTATTGACATGCACCCTGAACACGTCGAACGGCACCGCCACTTTGCTGGGCGCCCTGAACACAACGGGCGGCACGCAGGAGGGCCAGGGCGGCTACCCGGGGACGCATGACATATTGTTCATGGGCCCAGGCACAGGCGGCACCACCCTGACAAACTTTATCAATACCACCCTGGTGGGACCTTAGACGGGCGCCGGTTCTCTTTAGGACCATACTTTTTTGACTATTTTAATGTCTACTGAAAAATAGTCTTGACTATTTTTCAGTACCATGAAACAATATCTCTATGATCAGCAGGCGGCTTTATGTCAGGATATGGGAAAGGCTTGCAAAAGAAAAAAGCATGGTCTTTCTCGCAGGGCCTCGCCAGGTAGGGAAAACTACCCTTGCCCGGTTCATATCGCGCACTTTCCGGAACCGATTCTATTTCAATTACGATATCCCGGAGCACAGAAAATGGCTTATAGAGAACCCCTCTTTTTTTGAGGCCATGGAAAGAAAAGACCCGGGCACGCCGCTCATCATATTTGACGAGATCCATAAGTACAGGGATTGGAAAAACTATCTGAAGGGTGTTTACGATGCATTCCATGATTCTTACAGGTTCCTCGTGTCGGGGAGCGGAAGGCTTGACATTTATAGAAAAGGAGGCGACTCCCTGGCGGGACGATATTTCCTTTTCCACCTGTGGCCGTTTACGGTCGCAGAGCTCGGTGGGAAGAACAAGTCCTTCAGGGAATTTATAAAGAACCCCCTTTACATCACGATGGAAGAAAGCAGCAAGCTGAAAAAGATATGGGAAAGGCTCGCTCTCCTGAGCGGCTTCCCCGAGCCCTATGCATCCGGAAAGGAGACAACGTACAACAGGTGGTCAAATACATATTCACAGCAGTTGATACGGGAAGACATCAGGGATATGACGGATATTAAATCAATAGGGGATCTTGAAACATTATACCTGTTGTTGCCGTCGAAGATAGGGAGCCCGCTCTCGGTGACATCGCTCGCAGAGGACATAAAGGCTGCTTACAACACGGTGCAGAACTGGCTTTCGGTCTTCGAGAGGTTCTTCATGCTCTTTGCTATCTCCCCGTGGGCAAAGAAGATAGCGAGGGCGATCCATAAAGAGAAGAAGGTGTATCTTTTCGACACGCCTCGCATCAAGGACCCTGCCGCACGATTCGAAAATATGGTCGCGATCGAGTTGTTGCGGGCGGTTACGCTTTGGAATGATGTAGGGTACGGAAGGTTCTCATTGCACTACATAAAGAACAAGGAAAAGCAGGAGGTGGACTTCCTGATCGTCAGGGAAGAAGAGCCTTTTATGCTTGCAGAGGCGAAACTTGCAGAAAAGGAGCCTTCGTTGGGATTGAAAAAGTTTCAGCAGATGCTCAATATACCGGCAGTCCAGCTCACCAACGAAGGTGCAACATTCCAGGTCTTTTCAAACGGCCCGAACAAGATACTGATCGCGCCTGCTTATCAGTGGCTTTCTTTCTTACCATAACAGACAGGCTTTTCCGTAAGGTATATCAAAAAACGCGGAGGGGGCAACCCCTTAACATGCCTGTGCGTTCCTGTAAAATTTAATAGCAAATTACCTTCAATTCCCTTACACTAATGAGTCTTTTTCTGAAAAGATAATTTGAAAAAGGGGCCTTTCCGTGTTCGGCGTATGCGAGAATGACAGCTACAGGAGATTGATATACAAGGCGGCCATGGTTGTTGTTCCCGGGCTCTTTGCGATCTTCCGCCCTGAATGGCTCGTCAGCTTCTTTACCTTCAAGATATTCTTTTTCCGCGTCTACCACGTGCTGTGGCTCATGGCGATCCTGATACTCTTCAAGCGGTTTATCCCCCGGCTCAATCCCAAGATGTCCCTGGGGAAGATCTACGTGAGGAATTTTCTCAGCGCAGGCGAGCTTACCCCGCCCCGGGAGAAGCGCTTTCGCGAATCGAAGAGGAAGGCCGACAGCGGGGCCGTACGATCGGCCATATACTGGATACTTCTTGTCCTGACCATCGGCTTCTGGCGCAAGGCGGGCATGCTGAGCGATACATGGATCTATATCATCGTCCTCTTCTTCGTCTTCATGGACCAGTTCTGCAGTACCGTGTTCTGCCCTTTCATGTGGCTCGCGCAGAGCAAGTGCTGCAGCACCTGCAGGATCAACAACTGGGGCTATTTAATGGCCTTTTCGCCGATGATCTACATACCGTCGTTCTGGACCTGTTCGATCCTTTTTATGTCGGCCGCGACCTTTATCCAGTGGGAGTACCTCTACTTCAGGCACCCGGAAAGGTTCTACGAGCAGTGCAACGCAAACCTGATGTGCAGGAACTGCAAGAGAAAGGTCTGCAAAAGAACGGGGAAAAAGCTCATAGCTCATGGCGTGCAAGGGCTTGAAAAATCGTTTGAATAATACGGTTGGATTGCATATTATTTAAGAACACCTGTTGTATCCTCATTTTGTTTTTGCTATGAGCCATGAGCTATGAGCTAAAAAGGAGGTTCCAGTGTCTGAGCTTCACGATGCGATCATAATCGGAGCAGGGCCTGCAGGCCTTACAGCGGGGATATACCTCATGAGGGCCGGCATCGAAACGCTGCTCCTTGAGAAGGCGCTCTCCGGAGGCATGCCGGTCAATACGGAGCGGGTGGAGAACTATCCCGGTTTTCCCGAGGGCATATCGGGCAGGGAACTGATGGACAGGTTCGCCGCCCACGCAAAGGCCTTCGGCCTTCCGGTCAAAGAATTCTCAGAGGTATCGGCCGTCGAGTATAACGAAAGGATGTTTACCGTTAAAACAACGGAAGGGGAATTCAGCGCTGCGGGGGTCATCATTGCGGCCGGAACGGAGCCGGTAAAGATGGGCATCCCCGGCGAGGACGAGCTGCTCGGAAGGGGGATCTCCTATTGCGCCACCTGCGACGGGATGTTCTTCAGGAATTTGGACGTCGCCGTCATCGGCGGCGGGGACTCTGCGATCGAGGAAGGTCTGTCGCTGGCGCATATCGTGAGGAAGGTCTATGTCGTACACCGGAGAGACGCGTTGAGGGCCCAGAAGATAGTTCAGGACAGGGCCTTCAGGAACGAGAAGATGGAATTTCTCTGGAACAAGAGGCCGGTCGAGATCGGCGGCAAGGGCCAGGTGGAATACATCATGCTGGAAGACACAAAGACAGGCGAACATACAAGGGTCGATGTCAGCGGCGTCTTTGTCTACGTGGGCTACAGGGCAAAGACAGGCTTTCTCGGCGACCTCGTAGAGAGGGACGGGTCAGGCTTTATCGTCACCGATGAAAACCTTGAAGCAAAGACAAAAGGGTTGTATGCGGCCGGGGATGTGAGGAAAAAGACGCTGCGGCAGATCTCGACGGCGGTCGGCGACGGGGCCCTGGCAGCTGTGAACCTTGAAAGGTACCTTTTGGAGATAAAACCCTGATCAAATTCCGTGAACACCGTGAGGCGTAGGGTGCTGGGAAGTATCACATAAGATTAAATAACCAAACATCAAGCACCAATAACCAATTAATACCCAATAGCCAATGACCGAATACCCAAACAAGAGTTGATGCGAGAAGGTTTCGTTTGGTTATTGAATATTGGTTATTATTTGGTGATTGGTTATCGGTGTTTGGTGATTCTCGTTTCACGTTGTCTTTACATTTTGGTTATTGTATATTGGG
>JAKQBZ010000302.1 GCA_029559435.1 Deltaproteobacteria bacterium
AGGCCCTCTCAGCTTGGATCAGCCAGTCTCCTTATTACTTGCAGGATTCGACGGCCCTCTTCCCGCTCTACCACTGCGGCAAACGGGGCGTAAACATGAACAGAGCAATGTCTCTGCAAACGCAAGATTGGGACAGAATCAAAGAGTGGCTTAAAGATCATGTGAGACGCTAACCATCCACTTCAGCCGCGGGCGAAGCCCGTCGACTGAGCAGCACGTTAGGGCGACACATAAGGCTGGAGGACAATGTTGAAAACGACCTGCAAAATAAAGCTTCTCAAGGTCACCTTTGGAAGGGACAAGAATGGAGTTTGGTCCATTGATGGGCTCAACAGCATGGCGATCAAGTCCATAGACTCAACTGTGGATTTTTGTCGGATTGCAGACGAGCTCATAGTGTGGCAACCGTCCTCCTTTGGCCCAACGTCTTACTTTCTTGGACAAAGCATCGTCCCTGTCGTGGCGCAAGTCCACGGAGAGAATGTCCTGCACTGTATTGGTACCGGCTTTTTTATTAGTTGTTCGGGGCTGTTGATTACTGCCGCGCATGTAGTGTCGGACCCTATTGAGCAACAGTACGGTGGGGTAGCAGAGACTAACGACCTAGTGTGGCAAGCGCGTGAATTGACACTTGGCGTCATGATCCCCTTAAATCCAATGACTCACGGAAAGAAGTACGTCCTCCGTAAAATCGAGTGGGCGAGCTTCTTAGCCAAGAAGGCGGATAGCCCACTGCCGATCAAAGGAGTAGACCTGAAACTCACGTCGGATACGGCTATCTGCAAAGTGGCGTTGCTCGCGCCTGACGTCCCACACCAGCCCTTAACTATCGTTCAACCAGGAATAGTGGGGGCTGGTATGTCTGTCGGCAAAACTGCAACTGCGATAGGCTACGGTGCTATGCGCGATGTTAACCTTGAAGCGACCGCTCCTAACGAGATTGCCGGTGACTTTCCGTTCGATCTATATGCCTCAACGGGCAGGATTCTTGAGCGTTTCCCGGACAACACGACCACCAAAAAGGTTCCCACACCCGGTGCTTGCTTCTCTGCTTCACTCCAGCTTCCGGGTGGCATGAGCGGTAGCCCTATATTTGATCACGAAGGAATCTATGTTCATGGCGTTGTTAGTCGCGGATGGGTTGACGCCGACGGAATCTCTAATTTGGGTTTCGGATCGATGCTTGCCCATTCAATGCACATCCCAATCCGTCCACTGGACAACAAAACGCTAATTCAACTCCACAGCGAGTCGGAACAAGGATTTGCCAAGCTTAGGGCGTCCGATATATGAGCCAACAGTCAATCGCCTTAACAAGGCAATCCAGCGGACGGCGTACAGCAGCTGCTGATCAGCACGTTATACTACATTTCTATTCGTAATCCGCCATTCTTCATGATATGCCCAATGCTCGCTTTGTAGGTGAAAACACTAACCATACTCAACAAATTTTCTGATTGATTTTTATCTGGCCCGGTATATCATGTAAGAAAAAGACAAGTTGGTATATTGTAATTGTTCGTATGAAAGGAGACCCAAGTGATCTATAAGTATCCCGTCGAGAAAGTCGATGTTCAGAAGCTCTTGAGGTGTTTCAAGCCGCACTTCTCATATGAAGGTGGGTATGTCGGTGACGAGATTCACTGCAAAACCATTCGAGACTTGCGCAAGCACGACGAAGGGATTCTCTGTCATGTCGACTTGTCATCCGGCAAATTGCTTCTTGATGAGTACACGGAATTCAGCGATATCGAGGTCTATGAGGAAGAGTACTTCACCGAACGACTTGGAAAGAAGAAATGGCAGGAAATACTTCGCATAGCCAAAGCTCAGCGCTGGCAGCCCGACTTGTGGTTGTCCTGCGCAATATCGTACAACGCCGTCGTCCTCCTTGTTACCCTCACCGATGAGAACATCACCATACAAACGGGCTGCGTTGGAGGAGAGTCCGAAAGATCATCGGCATATTTTGAGGAGGGGCATCTTCAGTCAATGCCGGAGATTGAAACGATGGTCAAGAGTCTTGTCGAAAACTGCCTTACAGCACACAAACCGGAGAAATCATCTCGAAAGCCGTCAAGACGCAAGTGACGCAGAACCAGGCGTTGTAGCCGACAGTTCACGCTTGCATTTCGGCCCTACTGGTGACAAGACCAGTGAGAAAGCATAGGCAAAGACGGGCCGGCAAGCGGGCCCGCGGCTAAACGTTACGTTATGCTTCGTTTCAGTTGGTAATTCACAATCAACGCAAAAAGCCCCTATACTTGACTCGTAGGTGAAATTGTTGAGGGAGCAATACATTATTTATTACAATCGGTCAACTCCCACGTGAGAGAAAGGCAACGGAGAGCAGAAGAGTAGAAGGTAAGAAGGGCAGAACACCCGTGAATCGTAATTCGTGAGTCGTGGATAGAAAAGGATGATCTCAAGGGATGGGATTGCCGGGCTCCGCTCGCAATGACAATATAATAAAAACCCTTAGCTCTCTGCTTTCGGTTCTCTACTGCAGTTTCCCCTTACGCCTAACGCCTTACGACTCACGAGATCCTTCTTCACCTTTCACCTTTCACCTTTCACTGCCTTTCTGTTCGATATTCGATAATCGATTATCGATAATCGACGCTGAAAGCTGATAGCTGACTGCTGTATGCCGCCTTTTTTTATTGTCCGGTCATTTGCTTCAGTATCCGCTCCAGGCTCTTGAGCTGTTCCCCGTAGCCTGCCCAGTCGCCCTGCCTCTGAAGCGTCCTGGCCCTTTCGAAAATCTGGGCAGCCTCTTTTGCGAGGTCCTGGATAGAGGCCTTTTTCGCCGCTGCCGGCTGTACCCCTGCACCTGCCGAGGCCGCCGGGGCTGCCTTTCTGCCGCCGAACAACGCCGCCAGGGCCTGCTCGAGGTTTTCCTCCATGACCACATCGTTCTCGTAGGCCACTATAACCCTCCGGAGCTCCGGCAACCCGCCCTTGTCCTCTGCGGCCAGGTAGAGGGGCTGGATGTAAAGGAGAGACCTTTCGATAGGGATGATGAGGAGCTTGCCCCTGATCACCTGGGAGCCGCGCTGGCCCCATAAGGTGAGCTGCTGAGAGATGTATGAATCCTGGTCTATCCTCGCGTCGATCTGCCTCGGCCCAAAGACGAGCCGGTCCCTCGGAAAGGTAAAAACGAGCAGCCTGCCGTAATTCGGCTCATCGCAGCGGGCGGCGAACCATGCGGCGAGGTTGTCCCTTTTGGCCGGGGTATAAGGGACAAGGAGGACAAACTCCTCTTTCTGTTCCTCCGGGAGCTTCATGATCATATGGTTCGCGCTCATCGTCTTTTCGTTATGGACAGGGATCTCCCAGAGGTCTTCCTTGTTGTAAAACACCTTCGGGTCGTTCATGTGGAATGTGGCGTACATTGCCGTCTGGACATTAAAGAAATCTCTCGGATACCGTACATGTTTCTTCAGATCCTCCGGCATCTCCCCGATGGGCTTGAAAGCGCCCGGGAAGATGGCGCCGTAGACCTGGATCATCACATCGGAAGGGTCGCTGACGTAGAAGTTTACCCTGCCTTCATACGCATCGATAACGATCTTCACCGAATTCCTCATATAATTTACCCTGTTCTTCAAGGGCTTCGAATAAGGAAGGCGCGTAGACACGGTATAGGCATCGATCATCCAGTAGATCTTGCCGCTGTCCGAAACTACTACATAGGCATCTGAATCCAGAAGCAGGAAAGGCGCGATGCTGCGCACCCTCTGGACCACGTTCCTGTTATAGATGATCCTGCTCTCCGGCGTTATCTCTGAAGAAAGGATGATCTTCGCAGTCCGGAAATATGATGCGAAGACTGCCCGTTTGAAAAGCGAATCGAGGCGGACGCCTCCTGAACCCTTGTAAGAGGTATATATGTTGCCCTCTGACGTAGGGTAGCTGAATTCGGGTATCTTTGTATTCACGATTATATAGTCGCTCGTCAGCTCGCCGAAGTATATCTCCGGGGTAGTGATCTTTACGCCTGCGGCCGAAACGGGCGGGATATCTTTTATAATAAACTCAGGCAGGCCTTCCTTTGAGATCCTGCTTACAGGCCCCATGACAACGCCGTTGCCGTGCGTAAAAACAAACTTCTCGTTTATCCACGACTTGCTGGGGAGATCGTTGTAGGAAAGCTCCCTTGCGGACAGCATCAACTGCCGGTACTGGCCGTTTATGGTATACCGGTCGCTGTCGATATCGTTGAACCGGTAATAGGTCCTGATCTGCTGGAGCTGGCTGTACGTCTTCAGGAGCGGCGATTCATCCCAGAGCCGTATATTTTTTATCGTTGTGTCGTTCTTTTGAATGTCTTTCGCCGTAAGGTTAAAAGACACATCGAAGGGCACCGTCTGCACGTTCTCGAGGTTATAGCCGTATCTTGTCAGCGCGATATGGTGCCTGATGAAAGGCTCTTCCAACGCCTGCTCGCTGGGCGCCACCTTGAAGTTCTGGAGAAGGCCCGGGTATATCGCCACGCCCAGGATATACACCGCAATGAGGCCGGCTACCGGGTAGACCGTGACGCGCCATCTTTCTTTCAGGAGGGCGTAGGCAACCATTACGCCGCAGATAACCGTCAGGGGGACCAGCAGCCCCAGCGTCATGATCCGCGCATGAACGTCTGCATACCCGGCGCCGGTGAGCACCGTATGCGGGGAATAGAGCGTTTCGAATCTATCGAGATAGAACCCTAAGGCCAGTTTTACGAAGAACAGAAGAATAAGGAAGGTCAAGTGCTCCTTCGCGCGCTTCACGAAAGAGACCCTGTTGCCGAGCACCAGGAAACCGCCGCGCGCAGCATACCCGGCGGCCACGGCAAGGATAGTGATGAAAATGAGGAAACCGGCATAACCGTTGAGCGATTCATACAGGGGGAGCTTGAAGAAGTAGAAGCTGAGGTCCTTGCTGAATACAGGATCGATCGTCCCCGTATTGACGCTGTTGAAAAAGGCCAGCACCTGTGCCCAGAGGCTGCTGCCCCACATTCCGCTCAATATCCCCCCGAAGACGGCGACGAGCAGGCCAAGGTATTTAAATATTTTGCCGAATTTACCCGGGTCAAAGGGCACCCTCATCTGGCCCATGAACAGTATATCGATAGCCGGCACCTTGATGGTGGATGCGACAAAGATATTGGCGGCAAAAAACAAAAAGAAGATAAGGCCAAATGCAAGGCCTGTCAGCACCTCGGCGGAGAGGACCTTCGTGAACATCGCTTCGTAGCCAACTTCACGAAAAAAGAGCCAGTCTACATATATCCCGACCAGCCTGGACGCAGAGAATAGAAAGATAACGATAAGCGCCAGCAAGGCCAGCCTGCCCAGTCTGAATGTCACATCGCACCTCCTTTAAAGAACATGCCGAAAAGTATACCAGATATTGCGTTAACTTGACATGCTCTTTATTACTGCATGTTCCTCGTTCCCTTCCACATATAGGCTCCGGGCGATCTGCCTCCGGCGACCGACGCCGTTCCTTCCATGGAATCGCCCCTGACAACGCCTTCCATTTTCATCTGCAACGGACGGCCTTCGATCGTATCCTCCACTTTCAATGCGATCTCCTCCCCGTATAGCCTGGCATCCTGCAACGCAAATTCCCTTTCTCCATCCCTGATCGTCCCCGTGAGCATCTGATAACGCTGGCGCAGGGAAAGCATATATTCCTTCGTCGCCTTTTCGTTCCTGAAGGCGATCTTCCACTCTCCCGATGCGTTCGCAGGAATGACCCACAAGCGTACCGTTGTATCGAAGGCGGCAAGCAGCATGTCCGGCTTCCAGTCTCCGGCGCCGAACCTGTGCGCGACAACCCTGGCGCCGGGCTTCAGCTCACGGAAGAACTTAGGGGTAAGCTGCTTGTTCAGCTCTGGAAGCATATAGAGCGCAACGACCGATGCCTCGCGGATATCCGCTACAAAGATATCTTCCCTGATAAACCTCACCCTCTCCCCAACCCCGGCCTTCCTCGCATTCTCCGTGCTCTCGACAACAAGCTCCGGGTCGAGCTCAACGCCGACCCCCCGTGCGCCGAAATCCTTTGCCGCAGCGATCACGATGCGGCCGTCGCCTGAACCGAGGTCATAGACGATGTCATCCTTCGTGACGCCGGCGAGCTTCAGCATTTCCCTGACCACCCTGTGCGGCGTCGTCGCAAAGACAACGTCGGGCTCTGTCTTCTTGCCGGGCTTCAGGTCGCAGGATATGGTTCCGGGCAATACAAGGAACATGCAAACGATACAGACGGTTATCTTCATCATCGTGTCACCTCTCCTGAACGCTGTGATATTTTGAGATCATAAAAAACGGGAGGCCCGCACACAGAAGGGCGGCCCCTGCCAGCGCCCCTATGCCCGTATACTGTATGCTCGATATGAGCATGAACAGGCAAACGCAGCAGAATAATATTGGCGTGACGGGGTACAGGGGCGCACGGAACGGGCGGGCCGCTTCCGGGTCTCTTGACCGCAGGACGATGAGCGAAAGCGTCGTCAGGAAAAAGAAGAACCAGAACACCGGCGCTGTAAACTCGACCATTGTCACAAAGCCTCTCATCGTCACCGTACCGAGGAGGACAAGAAGCAGCGAGATGACGCCCTGTACAACGAGGGCGCGAACCGGGGTCGCGGCGTCCCTTTTCCAGCTCCCGAGAGAACGGAACAGCGTGAACTCCTTCCCGAGGGCGTAGTTCGTGCGCGATCCCGTAATGATCACGCCGTTCATTGAGCTCAGTGCAGACACGGCCACAAGGAGGCTTACGAGCGTTGCCCCTCCCGATCCTGTTATCCTGGCCATTACATCATATGCCACGGCATTCGAACTGGCCATGCCGTGCATCCCGAGGATCTTCCAGTAGGTTGCGTTGATAAGCATATAGAGAAAGGTTATGATCGAGATGCTCCATATCAGGGAGCGGACCATGTTCTTCCTGAGATCCTTTAATTCCGCCGATATGTATGCCGCCTCGTTCCATCCGCCATAGGTGAGGAGCACAAAGACCATTGTGAGGCCGGGAAGCGGCCGAAACGGGGTGGATGGAGGCGCGCCGGACGGGAGCGGAGAAGCAAAAAAGAGGCCGCCCGCGATGATAAAAAGCATTCCGGCAACGATGGCGAGCGTCAGCAGGTTTTGCGCTGCCCTTCCTTCTTTTATGCCGGCAGCATTAACGGCAGTCAGGACGGCGACGCTGGCCGCAGCGTATATCGACGATGAATATGCCCCCAGAGGCACAACCTGCGACAGGTAGTCGCCCAGTATAAAGGCAAGCATCGCAATCGAGCCTGTCTGCATGACCGTCATTCGCGCCCAGGCGAAGAGAAATGCCGGTTTCTTTCCAAGGGCGAGCGTGAGGTAGTGGTAATCTCCGCCGGGATGGGGGTAGGCAGTTGCCAGCTCGGCGTAGCAGAGCGCGCCGATGAGCGAGACCGCGCCGCCCGCAAGCCATACGGCGAAAAAAAGGATCGGATTGCCGGTATGGAGGGCCACGAGCGATGGCGCCTTGAATATCCCCACGCCGATGACGATGCCGATTATGAGTGACGTGGCGTCAACGACCGTCAGCGTCTTTTTCATAATGAATAAGTAACATCGAAGATGCGCAAAGACAATCGTTATTTATTATTATGTAAACACATTATCTTGTTGACAGAATGGCGGCGTCCACTTAAGATAATTGCAGGGATAGTTTGCCCGGAAAATATGGTTCATCCATCTTTGAAAGACAACATTCAACAAGTTTACAGGGATAATATTTTTACTTTAAGGAGGGAAATGGTATGAAACGTTTCGCAGTACTCACGGCGCTGTCCGTTGCAATCTTCTTCTGCCTGACAGGCATCGGTTCTGCCCAGGCGATCGAAAATGAGTTCTATCTCATTACCCCTGTTTCAAAAGACGTCCACGACCCGGTGCTGAAGGCGTTTGCTGCCTATGCAAAAAAGAGATGGAACGTTGACCTGAAGACCAGCGCCATGCCCCAGGGGACGCCGGTTGCCTACGGGCAGATACTCGAGTGGAAGGGAAAACCGCGTGCAGACGTGTTCTGGGGCGGAGAAGGCACCCTTTTCGATAACCTGGCCAAAGAAGGCCTCCTGGAAAAGGTTCAGGTGCCTGACAAGATGTGGAACGAGATCCCTGCCGAGATCGGCAAACCTGTGGGACTGCCCTTGAAAGACCCGAAGAAGTTCTGGGTCGGGACAATGCTTGAGCCCTACGGGATCATCTACCAGCCGAAGCTCCTCAAGCGCCTTGGCGTGGAGATCAAGGACTGGGACGACCTCCTGAACCCCAAACTGAAAGGCCAGATCGCCCAGTGCACTCCGGACCGGTCAAGCAGCAGCCACGCATCCTATGAAGTGATCCTCCAGACCTATGGCTGGGAAAAAGGATGGGAATGGCTGAGAAAGCTTGCCGCAAACACGGGGATCTTTACCGCGCGCTCCCGTGACGTGCCGAACGTGGTTTCCAAGGGCGAGTTTGCCGTGGGCTTCGCCGTACCGAGCTATATGGCCTTTGCCGAGGTGCTCAACGGCTACGATGTGAAATATGTCTTCCCGAAGAACGCCTACGTGACGCCTGAGCCGATGGCCGTGCTGAAAGGGGCGCCCCATCCGAAGGCCGCACACGCCTTCATCGAATTCCTGCTCAGCGAGGAAGGCCAGAAGCTTGTTTCTGCAATGGGCGTCTACCCGATCACGCCGAAATACAAGGTCCAGGGCCCTGCCGGCTCCAATCAGGAAAAGGCCGTGGCCTTCACGGGCGGCATGCGGTCCTTCTTCGATATCCCCGTAGGCAACGTCTACAATGCCGATACTGCAGGCCAGAAGAAACGGATCGAGGAAGTGAACTCGTACTTCCGGAAGGAGATCGCGGAGAAGCACAAGGATATCATCAAGAAATAACGGCATGCATATCCGCCTGAAGGACACAGTAAAACGATTCGGCTCCCTGGAGGCCGTGAACCATGTATCCCTGGACATCCGGGACGGAGAGCTTTTTACCCTTCTTGGTCCATCCGGCTGCGGAAAAACGACGATCCTCCGCCTTATCGGAGGCTTCCACAAGCCCGATCACGGGGAGATCTATTTCGGCGACAAAGAGGTGTCTGCCATCCCCCCTTACCAGCGGAACATCGGCATGGTCTTTCAGAACTATGCCCTCTGGCCCCACATGACCATCTTTGATAATGTTTCCTACGGCCTGAAGATAAAGAAGGCGCCAAAGAACACGATACCGGAAAGGGTAAACAAGGTGTTCTCGATGGTCAACCTGACGGGATTGGAAAAGCGCTATCCGGGCCAGCTCTCCGGCGGACAGCAGCAGCGTGTGGCGCTGGCCCGCGCCCTGGTGCTCAATCCCGACGTGCTCCTTCTTGACGAGCCCCTTTCGAACCTGGACGCAAAGATACGCCAGCAGGTCCGTGCCGAGATCAGGAAGCTCCAGAAGGAACTGGCCATCACTTCCATCTATGTGACGCATGACCAGGAAGAGGCTCTCACTATCTCTGACCGCATTGCCGTCATTGATCACGGGAAGCTCCAGCAGATCGGCACACCGAGAGACCTCTACGAAAGACCGGGAAATTCTTTCGTTGCGGATTTTATCGGGATCAACAACCTGATCCCCGGCGAAGTAAAAGGGCTGAATGTGACCGAAGGGTGGATGGCGGTCCAGACCCGTTTCGGAATGATCAGATGCCTCCATGAAGAAAAGTTCAAAGAGGGGGACCCGTGCAGTGTGTCGGTGCGCCCCGAAACCGCTGCCATCTGCGGCCCCGACGAGAGACCGGACGACATGAACACGATCTCCGGGAAGGTCAGCTTTGCCTCCTACATCGGCAACGCGATCCGCTATGACATTGAGCTTGATGAAAAGACCATCTTCAAGGTCGATGTGCAGAATCCCTGGGATCAGATTCCTTATGCGATCGATACGAAGGTGAACGTCTTTTTCCCCGTCCAGATCACCCTGGGGATCCATACATGAAAAAGGAGGGGGCCGGTTCCCGCATCCTGCCTGACGCAAGCCCGGCGGGGCTTCTGGGGTACGGGGCCCTCTGGGCCTTCTTTATCGTCTTTCTCATCTATCCCCTTATCCGTCTGTTCTACGACAGCTTCACCACCGATGAAGGGGTCTTCACCCTGGCAAACTTCCACAGCTTTTTTACCGATGCCTTTTATCTGAGGTCGCTCATGAATTCCATGCTCCTCGGCGTCGGCACCGTGATCACCACCTCCATCATCGGCATTGCCATTGCCTTCCTCTTGCTCAGGTACGATTTTCCCGGCAGGAGGCTCTTTTCCTATCTCACGATCATCCCGATGATCATGCCGCCGCTTGTCGGCGTCATGGGCTTCGTCTTCATCCTGGGACGCGCGGGAACGGTCAATGTTATCCTGCAGGACTATTGCGGATTTCAGCAGCCCGTCAACTTCATGTACGGGATACACGGCGTGCTCCTCGTGGAGACGCTGCACCTTTTCCCCCTTATGACGCTCTCTATAGTGGATGCCATGGGCAAGATATCGCCCTCGCTGGACGAGGCGGCAGAGAGCGTCGGCTCACGCGGCCTTCGCAAGTTCTTCGACATCACCTTTCCGCTGACAACGCCCGGCTACGTCACCGGGGCGCTGCTCGTCTTTATCTGGACCTTTGCGGATTTTGCCACGCCTCTTGTCGTCGGCATCGACGACCTCCTCGCCTCGCAGGCCTATCTCAACATCGTCCAGTTCGTCGACAGGAGGCTCTTCAAGATGGGGATCGTCATCTCGGCGATCATGGTGATCCTGGCCATACTCTTTCTCATCATCGCGAAAAAATATGTGTCGATCAAGGATTACAGCTCGCTCTCCTACACGCAGATCGAGCGGAAGAGGCTCTCTACCCCGCTGCAGGCAGGCGCCGTCGCCTTCCTTTCGTTCATTCTCGTTTTTGCCTTTATCCCCTACTTCGGGATCGCCCTTGATTCCTTCGGAAAGGGCTGGGCATTAACGCCGATCCCCGTCAAGTATACGCTTCAATATTTCGAGCGCGTCTCGGTTGAGACCCCCAAGTTTATCCTCAACAGCCTCCTCTATTCGGCCATCTCCGTGATGATCTGCATAGCAGTGGGGGTTCCTGTGGCATGGGCCATGCTACGGACAAGGCTTCCCGGCAGGGAGGTTCTCGATTCGCTGACCACGCTCATCCTTGCCCTGCCCGGCACCGGGATCGGCATCGCCTACATGCGCGCATTCCGCGAACCCTTCCCTTTTATGAGCATCGCCCTCATCGGCCTGTGGGTCGTCATCCCCATCGTGCTCGCGGTGAGGCGCCTGCCCTATACTGTGCGGGGAACATTTTCTTCGCTGCTGATCGTCCACCGTTCCTTCGAAGAGGCCGCGGAAAGCGTGGGGGCGACAAAGATGAAGACCTTCAGGGACGTGACGCTTCCTCTCATCTGGAAGGGCGTGCTGACAGGATCGCTCTATTCCTTCATCCTCGCCCTCCAGGAGGCATCCGCCACGCTCCTTCTTGTCGTACCCGGCCACGAGATGATGACAGTCGGCATTTTCAACTTTTATATCGGCGGGTCCGTGAACGAGGCAGCGGCCCTGGGGTTCATCCTGATCATTCTCGGCGCCGCATGTCTTTTTCTGATCAACAGGCTCGCAGGATCAAAAATGGGAGGGGTTTTCGGCTAAATGTTCAAGGGGTTCATCCTGGATCTGGACGGGACCGTCTATCTCGGCGAACGCCTCATCCCGGGCGCTGACCGGGTGATCCGTCTTTTACGGGAAAAAGGCGGGAAGGTCGTCTTCCTCTCTAATAAACCGCTCCACAGGCGCGACGATTATGCGGAGAAGCTTGCCCGCCTCGGCATCCCTGCGTCGCCGGAGGACGTGATCAGCTCGACCTTTGTCCTCATACGATATTTACAGGAAAGGGCTCCGGGGACAAAGGTCTTTGTCATCGGGGAGCCTCCGTTCCTCGCCGAAATGGCGCAGGCCGGCTTCCTGATCACCGAAGACCCCGGAGAGATCGAATACGTGATCGCCGCGTTCGACAGGACGTTCGATTACCGCAAGCTCAATATCGCGTTCCAGGCGATCATGAAAGGGGCGCACTTCATTGCCACCAACCCTGACCGGACATGCCCCTTCGATGAAGGCGAGCTTCCTGACTGCGCCGCCGTGATCGCAGCGCTGGAGGCGGTAACGCTGAAGAAGGTCGAGGCCATCGCAGGCAAGCCATCCCCGATCACCATACGGGTGGTCCTTGACCATATGGGGCTTCTACCTGGGGATTGCCTGATCGCAGGGGACCGGCTGGAGACGGATATCCGCATGGGGCTTGAGTCGGGCATAAGGACGGCCCTTGTCATGACCGGCGTTACTACCGCTGCGATGCTTGAGGCGTCCCCCATCAAGCCCGATTACGTGCTGCAAAGCATCGCCGATATAGAAAGCCTGATAAAATAAAAGCCCCATGCCACAACTCCCAGGCTGCAGGGGTCAATCCATCATCGCCTGCAGCGATTGGTTGGTGTAGAGGAGCCTCTGGCCAAGTCGCTGAGCCATGTACTTATGGAAGGCAGCGGCAATCTCCGGTTCCTTCTCTTCTATGTTCTTGAGGGCTTCCGCTGTCAAGCGGTAAAAAACGCTCTCCTTTTCGGTAATGACAGATGCGGCAGAGTTGGTCCTCAGATAGAGCCCCAGCTCCCCCACCACTGTTCCGGGCCCCATTGTCCTTAAGCGGATCGACTGACTGTATTCGTTCCGCAGCTGCACCGTCACCTGCCCGGATTCAAGAAAATAGAGAGAATGGGGAGGATCCCCTTGCTGGATCAGGGTGTAACCTCCCGGCGCCTTTTTACGCTCTAAATAACCGAGGAAACGGTCAACACCGTCAGGGGGCGGAAAAAAATCCCGGAGTTGTTCTGCCAGGGCCCGGTCCTGCACAGCGGGCGTTGCCTTTTCCACTTCAAGGATCTGGTCCTCGCACCATTCCATTCCGCGATCAAGGTCGGGAAAGGTCGCGAAATGACCGGTCCTTTCAAGATCAAAGCCACGCCGCTTTAGCTGCATGGAGAGCCTTGTTGAAAGGTGCGTAAATATAAGCACATAACCCCGGGACTCTGCATTGAGCTTCATCTTGATAAAACTGTTTGTTGTGGAGGAATCCACACCGTTCACAAACTGAAAATCGAGGACGAGAAAACGGAGTGGCGGCAACGCGCCATCATTGGCCCTTTTCTTGACCTGCTCAAAAAGGTCATTTGCTGTGCCGAAAAAGATGAACCCCTGCAGCTTCATAATATAGATCTCCCCGCCCTTTTCTGAAATTATGCGCTGCTGTCCCGCAGGCCGATCTACATTGCTGTGGTAGTTTGTTCCGGTCAGCGCGTGCTTGACCACTTTCACATGGCTGTAACGGAAGACGAATATCATCACGGCCACCAGCATGCCTACTCCAACCCCCTGCAGGAACCCGAATACGGCGATAACCACGAGGATGATAAGTATAAGGACGCAGTCAATGGCGGGAAGCTTGAACCATGTTTCATACAACCACTGGTAGAGGAAGGAGAGCCCAAGGAAGAGAAGGACAGCGCCCATAACCGGTTTGGGAAAGTAAGACAGAAGCGAGCTGCCGAAAAAAAGAATGGAGCCGCAGAGGGCTGCCGATACAAGACCGATGAGGCGGCTTTTTGCACCCATGGTATAGCCCAGCGCCGACAAACTGAGAGAGTGGAAACCAACGGTGCCTCCACCCATGCCGGCAAGAAGATTCGCAAGGCCGACCGATCGGAGCTCGCGGTTCAGGTCTATATCTTCACGGACAATGAACTCAAGGCCGCTGGCATTGAGAAGGAGCGACATACAGCTTATGATGAGGATGGTCCCTACCCTGCTTACCTGGCTAACAGCTTCCGCTATGTCAATACGGGATATGGCCGACAGCGACAGGGGGTGCTGGAGTTGCCCTTGTTGAAAGGGCCCGATAAGCCACCCCTGCGCCCTGATACCGCTCAAAGGGGTATTGCCTATGAAAAAAACAAGATAGAAGAGGCCCACGGAGAAGAGAAGCCATGCGGGCATCACAAGATAGTGGTTGCGCCATCGCAGGACCAAAAAGAGGATGACGGAAAGGATCAACCCGGGGGCCCATTTTATAAGCACATCGGGGTGGGTCATATAGAAGATATTTGCAATGGTGAGCGTCTTTTCAGTCATTACCCCGAACGCTCCTTTGATCAGAAGATACCCTGTGCCGGCGAGAAAACCCCCCATGACCGGATATGGAATGAACCGGATCAGGTTGCCGGCCTTGAAAAAACCGAGTACGAGAAAAAAAAGGCCTGTGCTGATGGAGGTTACAATAATGATGAAAACAACGGTAATATAGACGTCGTGACCTGACCCCGAAGGAGGCATCTTCCCCGCAATGATCGATGCAATAAGGGCAAGGATCGCAGCGGGAATCTCGTGGGGGCGCGCGACGGTGCCGGCGTAAGAGCTTGTCAGCGCCGTTACTACCCCGATAACAAAGGCTCCGAAGAGGATGAAACTGATGCCGTGGGAGATGAAACCCGAAAGGGGACCAGAAAAAATAAGGGCAGAAAAAGCGGTAACCATGACAATGGTGAGTATCCCGGAGATGAGACCGGCGGTCAAACTGGTAACAAGCTTGACCGGGTCTATCCGTCCCTCCCATGGCCTTACAACATGACCGTACAATAAAGACATTAAGGACGCATCTCCTTTTGGGGTCTTTATAATGGAATGCAAGAAAGAGTGTACATGAAGTAGCTCACCTGAGCAACTGATTTCCTTTGCCCTGGGGAATTCAGGCGGCAGCATTAAACCCATTGACAACTCCTTTTATGGAGGAATATTGTAGGAATATGCCTTCTGATTTTCACCCCCCATGTCTCGTCCGGCTCCTCATCGTGGTTTTGTGTGTTTTCTTTCTTGCCCGGTGTGCAACAATAGGCCCGCCGGCGCAAAGCGAAGAAGATTCTATAAAACAAGGAAAACGGGCTATTGTCCTTGCCAGGATCATCGCGGAGGTTCCGGGCAGGCCGATAGACTATCCCACCGGCCGGACCGTAAGGCTTGCCAGCATCGATAAAGGGGAAGCCCCGAAGGCATATCCCCTCGCGCATTTCCCTTCGCCGGGTTCAAAAAAGGAAGGGTGGGTCTATTTCATCCTTGAGCCGGGGACCTACCATCTTTCTGTCCTCCCGACCTACGAGGTGAATTCCAACAAAAAACGTGATCCTGAGACGGCAAAGATAACCGAGACCGTCTTCGGGAAACCCATGACATTCTCCACATTCTGGTTCCACGTTCCCAAAGATACCCCGCTGCTTTATATCGGCTCCCTGAATATCTCCTGCAAGGGCAGGTACTCATGGTGGACCGCGGACGCGACCGAATGCTCCGATACAGAGGTGATCGACGAGAGCGCTGCTGCACAAGAATTGGCCGGCGTTTCCCTCAGCCGGTATGGCCCCCTCAGGACAATGCTCCTTTCGAGATACGGTAGACCCGATGACAAAACAGTTCCGTTGCGGGCCGAGAGGGGCTTTGTCATTAAAGGTCCTCAGGCGCTTGCCTCGCCGGAATGGATAGGGCGGGGCATAGATCGGGGGATCGGCGCGGGTACGATCTTTTTTCTCGGCGGCGCTTACGGCATCTTCCCTTTCATTGCATACCTTCCTATCGGCACTGCCGCAGGGTTCATCGGCGGGTCCCACTCTCAAGCCAAATGGGAACCCTGCATAGAGGGATTGTCAAAAGTGTTCAAGGAATACGACGCTGTCTGGAACATGACAAAAATAACAGCGGAAAGATCGATCATGCGTTTTGTCGATACTGACGGTTCGCGCGTTGATGATCCTCCCGCAGCTGCAAGGGCGAATTATCTTGAGGACCTTCTTATCGTGAACATCCAGGAGGTCGCCCTCCGGGAATGTGAAAAATCCTGGACATTCTGTCTTGAGATGGAGATACGGGCGCGCCTGTGGGATGCCGCAGCAGAAAGGCTTACCTATGACCGGCTTCTCGGCTATACCTTTGAGAAAAGATTGCATCTCGGCAGGGACCTTTACGTCCTTCCTGTCTCACCGCCGTCGCCCTGCCGGGATATAGAAGCCTACTGCGGACAAGAGGGGCCTGCTCTATTCCGCGAAGAGCTCTCCAGAGGGATAACCTCGCTGACAGAAAAACTGGTCAAAGACCTTGGCATCGAACGATCAGGCGGACATTAGCCCACGGCTTATCGTTAAAAACCTTGACAGCCTGTCCAAATTGCAGGAAAATGAGAACAAAAAAAGGCAGGGGAAATGAGAAAGGCCATTCCATTACTGAATATTATTTTCTCTACGATATTCCTCTCCATTATAGCCCTTATGATATTCCCCTTTGACCGGAAGGGAGAAGGAACAAACCGGCTGGGCAGGGTCTGGGCAAAGATCCATCTCAAGGCATGCGGCATCCGGGTTGCAATGGAGGGGGCCGAGCATATGACCAAACCCCCTTATATCATTATGTGCAACCACCAGAGCGTGCTTGATATATTCGCACTCCTCTCATCTCTCCCTTTATCTTTCAAATGGATCGCGAAAAAGGAGCTCTTTGTTGTGCCCTTTTTAGGGTGGGCGCTCAAGGCTGGAAAGAACATCAGCATCGACAGGCAGAACCCGCGAAAGGCCCTGAAGGCAATGCACGAGGCAGCCGGGAGGATCAACGAGGGCATGAATGTCGTGATCTTCCCTGAAGGAACGTGGAGCCCGGACGGCACCCTCCTGCCATTTAAAAAAGGCGGGTTTTCCCTTGCGCTCAAGACAAAGGCGCCTATCATCCCCGTAGGCATCTGGGGAACAGGCCAACTGCAGCCGGAAGGCTGCTCCGTCCCGAAAGGAAAGGGATTGATACAGATAAAGATCGGCCAGCCGGTATGCTGGACAGAGGAAGGAAGGCCTGCGAAGGACAAGTTGATGCTTGAAGTAAGGTCCCACATTGAAAAGCTCATAGATTCCAACGGGCAAACCCGGGACGCAGCTCATGGCCTATAGCCCGTGGCAGATCATGAATAGGAGCATCTAAGCTCTCAACAAAATGAACAACCCCGCCACACGCGGCGGGGAAGAGCTTGACACTGTGCTAATCCTAATGGAAAATCTGGGTTAAAATGCTTTCGCGGGGTTACCATTGATGGAAAATATTACCTTGTAAGTAATGGTAAAAAACATTAAGATACAATATTCCAGCACATTGAAGTGCTCCTTCCTCAAGGTCTTTGAGGTCTTTCAGTACTCAGAACAGAGTGGTTCAAAAAAAATCAACGCATTGTGACCTAATGAAACTGAGGGATTAATTTTATAGTCAGTGCAAGGAGGAAGCCATGGTACTTACAGAAGTTTTTGGTTCCAGAGTTTTTAACGACAAGATCATGAAAGAGCGATTGCCCAGACAGATCTACAATGCCCTGAAAGAAACGATTGAAAAAGACATACCCCTGCAGCCTGATGTTGCCGACGTGGTCGCAAACGCCATGAAGGATTGGGCCATTGAGAAGGGCGCAACACACTATACGCATTGGTTCCAGCCTTTAACCGGCATAACGGCAGAAAAACATGACTCCTTTATATCCCCCTCTCCGGATGGCAGCGTGATCATGGAATTCTCCGGCAAGCAATTAATACAGGGCGAACCGGACGCCTCGTCCTTTCCAAGCGGCGGTTTGCGTGCGACATTCGAAGCGAGGGGATATACCGCCTGGGATTGCACCTCGCCGGCGTTCCTGAAGACAGACGAAGCCGGCAATGTAACGCTCACGATCCCTACGGCATTCTATTCTTACAACGGCGAGGCCCTCGACAAAAAAACTCCCCTGCTCCGGTCTATGGCAGCTTTGTCAAAACAGGCCATCAGGGTCTTGAAGGCGCTTGGCAACACCACCTCGGCCAAGGTGACCTCGACCGTGGGCCCCGAGCAGGAATACTTCCTGGTAGATAAAAAATTCTATTTAGAACGGCTTGACCTGATGCTGGCAGGGCGAACGATCTTCGGTGCGCCGGCCCCTAAAGGACAGGAGCTTGAAGACCAGTATTTCGGAAGCATAAAAGACAGGGTGTCCGATTACATGCAGGACCTTAACAAGGAACTATGGAAGATCGGCATTACATCAAAGACGCAACACAATGAGGTGGCGCCGGCACAATATGAGATGGCCCCTATCTTCGCAACCTCGAATATCGCTACCGACCACAACCAGCTTGTCATGGAAACCATGCAGAAGGTCGCCTTCCGCCATGAACTTGTTTGTCTGCTCCACGAAAAACCATACGCCGGCATAAACGGTTCAGGGAAGCACAATAACTGGTCGCTCTCAACGGATGACGGCATCAACCTGCTGGAACCAGGCAAAACGCCGAGCGAGAACCTGCAGTTTTTATTGTTCGTATGCGCATTGCTGAAGGCCGTTGATACCCATGCCGACATCCTTCGCGCTACCTGCGCGACCGCCGGCAACGACCATCGCTTAGGCGCCAATGAGGCGCCCCCGGCAATCGTCTCCATCTTTATGGGCGAGGAGCTGACAGAGATCCTTGATAAGATCTCAAGCGGCACAAAGATCACCTCGAGGGGAGTACAGTTTGTCAGCGTCGGCGTCGATACGCTGCCTCAAATCCCCAGAGACAACACGGACCGCAACAGGACATCTCCTTTTGCCTTCACCGGCAACAAGTTCGAATTCAGGATGGTTGGCTCGGCGCAGTCGATCGCCGGATCGAACGTGGCATTGAATACCATAGCGGCCGACGCATTTGACGAAATAGCCTCCCGCCTGGAAAAAGCCAGGGACATAAACGCCGAGGCAGGAACGATCATCAGGGAGATCTATAAAAAACACAGCAGGGTAATATTCAATGGGAATAATTACTCAGAAGAATGGGTGAAGGAGGCCGAGAGGCGCGGCTTGCCTAATGTGAGAAATGCCGTCGACGCATTAAAGGCATTTGTTACCGATAAATCCCTGAAGCTCTTTGAAAAACACAGGGTCCTCTCTAAAAAAGAGCTCCATTCCCGCTACGAGATCTACGTAGAGCATTATGCGAAACAGATCAATATCGAAGCGCTGTTGGCGATCGATATTGCGAAAAAACAATTATTGCCCGCCGCAATCGAGTATGCCTCTTTTCTCGCGGACTCGATCAGCAGCTTCAAGGCAGCATCGGTGCCGTCACCCGTTCAGCAAAGCATTCTGAAGCAACTGGGCTCCCTGCTCGCATCGTCCTATAAGAGCCTGGAAAAGCTTGAAGCGGCAGTTGCAAGAACGCAGGAGATCGCTGATATCGTGAAAAGGGCGGAGAGCTACAGGGATAAGGTGGCCACGGCAATGCAGGCCCTTCGCGCCGGCGTCGACGCCCTGGAGATGATCGTTCCCAGGGATATGTGGCCCGTTCCCACTTACGCGGACCTGCTGTTCAAGCTGTAAGAAAGCCATCAGCAGTCAGCATACAGCTTTCAGCTGAAACAAAAAAGGCTTTTAGGCTGAGAGCTGATGGCTGATCGCTGATCGCTATTGAGCATCCAGTTACGGTTTCTCCGTCTCCGTCACAACGATGCGCCAGAAACCATCGTAAAGCGACACCGTCTTCCAGTGGGCCTTCTTCTTTATCACCTGCTGCGTCCCCGGCTTCACATACCGGTAGGGGCCGGAACCTTCCTCCTGGCTGACGATGTGCCCCACAAGCCCCTTCAGCTCCGGAAAACCCTGATACTCTGCGCTCTTCAGGACGTTCCTCCTTGCCTGGGCAGGATCGGAGGAAAATACGTGCGTGCCGTCGCCCTGAATGGCAAGGATCATCATACCCTTCCCTAATGTGAATCCCTTCAGCGCTTCTTTGATGAGAAGCTCCGGGGTGAAATAAATGCCGACAGATCCAATGAATTCGTTCCTGGCATTAAAGACCGGATACCTCAGAAGGGCTGCCTGCGTCTCTTCTACGCCGATAAAAAGCTCGCTGAAAACAGGTTTCTTATCCTTCATGAACCGGGCTACCACGGCCTGTGCGGACAGGTTAGATCCTTCATACTTTCTGTATTTTTCAGGTTCCATTATCTCTATGACCCCTTTGGCATTGAGGAAAGCACAATCAACGGCATAGGGCTTCCCCGCGCAGAGATTTTTTATGGTGCCTCTCAGATCGGATTGCGCATCAAGCCCTTTGCCGATACTGCCGGCTGCCCCTGAAAGGCCTTTGTCCGCCTCTTTGAGGACCGCAGAGATCCTCTTGACGGCTTCATCAAGCGTGGCCGTTGCCGGGTCGGCCCCGAAAGACGTTGCCGAAACACCGAAAAACATCATTATCAACAACATGGTGGCTGCTGTTTTCATATGCCCTCCTTTATGTCCCCTTCTTCGGTCCATAGGTATTATAAATTCATTTTTAGTACGCGGATAACTGCCTGTCAACTGAAAACGTAACTGGTTACTGGATGCTGGATGCTTGTCACCTGGTGCTCATCGATCGATACTTGATGCTGACGGCTTCTTTAGCTATCAGCGATCAGCTTTCAGCCATCAGCCTAAAAGCCTTTTTGTTTTAGCTGAAAGCTGTATGCTGACTGCTGACGGCTTTCTGCTTTTTACCTTTCACTTTTCACTTTTGTTGTCTTTCCCTGCGATATGCTCGAGGACCGCCGGAAGGGCCTGCCTGAACCACGGCGTGTATTTTTGAGGAGACCTTTGAACACCTTCAAGCAGCGCGTCGATCGGGACGAAGGCGAACTCCTCCACTTCGTTCCTGTCCGGCTTCACATCGCCGTCGTATTTGCCCGCGAATACATGGTCGATCTCATGCTCGCCGTATGTGGAATCATAATCGGCTTTGTAATAAAATGAAAATAGGCGCTCGAGGAGACATGTAAAACCCAGCTCTTCCAGGAGCCGTCTTGCGGTTGCTTCTTCGAGGCTTTCCCCCTTTCTCGGATGGGAGCAACAGGCGTTCGTCCAGTAGCCGGGCCACGTCTTCTTCGAGCCCGACCTCTTGTGAATGAGCATCTCGCCCTTGGAATTGAAAATGAATATGGAAAAGGCCCGGTGCAGCTTTGCGGGGATCAGGTGGCATTCATCCTTTTCCCCCCAGCCTATCTCCTTATCCTCTTTGTCAACGATGATCAGCCGATCCACAATCTTCTATTATATCCCGGCACGCTAAATGTCAACAGAAATGTATGCGGATGACCTGTGACCTGGGGTCAGGTCTTGCAATC
>JAKQBZ010000317.1 GCA_029559435.1 Deltaproteobacteria bacterium
TCCTGCTTGGCGGCGTAGCGGACGGCCCGGTCGGTCTGGTTCGGGTCGCAGGGGACGATTACCTTGAACCTGTAAAGGTTGCCTGCCAGCCCGATGTAGTCCACGCACTGGTGCGTCTTGCCGTCAGGCCCCACATCGAGCCCCACGTGGGTCAGCATCAATTTCAGGTTCGACTTGTTGATGTCGTTCAGCCTGTGCTGGTTATAGGTCTCATCGATCCCGAAGACCCCGAAATCCGCGAAGAACGTCAGTATGCCTGTTGTCGAGAGGGCGCCCGCGATCGTCGCCACGTTGTGCTCCTGGATGCCGCCCTGAAAGAAGTATCCCGGGTATGCCTTGGCAAAATCCCCTGTCTTGACGGAGCTTGCGAGGTCGCAGTCGAATGCGCAGACCGCCTGCCCTTTCCCGATATTCTTATCGGCGAGATCCTTCAGCGCCTTGCCGAAGGCCGTCCTGTTGTCGATCTTGTCCTCGTTGGCATAGGTGAAAGGCCCTCCGGCATCGATCGCCGTCTCCGGCTCTTCGTTTGCGCCCTTGAACGTCGCGGCGCCTTTTCTCATCTCCCGGTAGAGGTCGATCCTGTCCTCGACGCCGAGGATGCCGACGGCCTCTTTATATTCCTTCTCGTTGAGCGGGCTCCCATGATATTTTTCCTTGTTTTCCATAAAAGGAACGCCGTTCCCCATCACGGTGTGGGCAATGATGCAGGTCGGGTTTTCCACCGTTCGCGCCGCCTTCAACGCCCCGTAGATCTCATTGTGGTCATGGCCGTTGACCTCAATGACGTCCCAGCCGTCCGACAGGTAGTTCTCTATGATGTTCTGGGGCATGACGCTTGCTATGCTCCCGCTGATCTGGAGGCCGTTGTAATCGACGACGACGGTGATGTTCGACAGGCCGTACTTCTTCGCGAACCTCCGCGCCTCGCTGATCTGCCCCTTTTGCTGCTCGCCGTCGCCCATGAGGACATAGACGTGGCTGCCGTCGTTTCGGATCTTCGACGCGATGGCAAAGCCGCACCCTGCCGAGAGGCCCTGGCCTAAGTTCCCGGTAGACCAGTCGATGAACGGGATGCCCTTCACGACGTGCCCTTCAAAGGGGCTCCCCGCCTTTCGAAAAAATGCTATCACCTCATCGACGGGCATATGGCCGAGACGTGCGAGGCTTGCGTAAACGCCCGGCGACGTGTGCCCGTGGCTCACCACGATCCTGTCGCGGCCTTTCCCGCTCAGGTTTGCGTGGGCAAAAAGCACAAGGTATGCGTCGAGCGACGACATTGACCCGCCGGGATGTCCTGATCCCGAAAGGGTTGTCATGGTTATTATGTCTCCCTTTGCCAGTCTTGCCAGTTCGCGGAGATGCTCCAGCTCTTCCCCGGCGAGTTGTTCTTTGTCAAACATTTTTTTTGCCTCCTGACCAGTAGTCGCAATCATTTTGCACAAGGCATTCCGGACATTCGGGCTTCTTTGCCTTGCAGGTATATCTTCCGTGGAGAATGACAAGGAGCGACAGCACCGTCCACATATGTTCGGGCACTGCTCTTTTGATATCCAGCTCTATCTTCTCCGGGTCTTCGTTCTTTGTCAGCCCCATGCGGTTCAAAACCCTGACCATGTGCGTATCGACGATAACGGCGGGCTTATTGTAAGCAAGGCCGACGATCATGTTGGCGGACTTGCGGCCTATGCCCTTCACGGTGGCAAAGGCGTCGATGTCGTCGGGGACCTTCCCCTTGAACCTCTGCGCGATCTCGGCCGCGATGTTCTTGATGCTCTTTGCCTTGTTCCTGTAAAAACCCGTCGGCCTGACGTCTTCCTCGAGCTCTTCTGCATCCGCATTGATGTAATCCTGCAAGCTCCTGTATTTCTTAAAAAGCTGCTCCGTCACCCTGTTCACCCTTTCGTCGGTGCACTGCGCAGAAAGAACAGTGGCCACAACGAGCTCAAGGGCGCTGGAAAAGCGGAGCTCGCACCTCGGCTGACCGTGCATATCTTTAAGCTTGCCAATGATCGAATCGATATCTTTTTTCATCTGTTGTTGAAGTGCAGAATATATTCCTTATACCACTTACACCCCATCTATTCAACGAGAAAATAAAGAATGATAAGTATATAATAATACTAATGATTCAAATAGATAACCCGTCTGCGCCGCAGCCAGATGGAAGAAAAATATGATATACTTGTCCTGGTATATTTACTCGATGCAGACACTGTGGATCGTCATAGCGGCCATCATTATGGCCGCAGGCCTTCTGGGGACATTGCTTCCTTTTCTTCCCGGGATTCCCCTTATCTATGCGGGATATCTTTTCTATGGCCTGGTAACCGGCTGGCAAGACTACGGCTTACGCGCCATGGTGGCCTGGGGCCTTGTCGTTGGGGTTGTCACCTTCCTCGATCTCTACGCGGGCTCGATCGGGGCAAAAAAATACGGCGCCTCCAGGTATGCCGTGTGGGGATCGATAATAGGCGCGGTGATAGGGGTGATCGTCGGCAATTTCATCGGGCTTATCGCAGGCCCCTTTGTCGGTGCAATAGCAGGAGAGCTTATTGCGGGCAAATCCTTACGGAAGGCTATTCAATCCGGGTGGGGCGCAATCCTGGGCCTTGTTGCCGGCAACCTTGTCAGGATCACCGTGGCGATCGCCATGATAGGCGCCTTTTTCTGGTGGATAATGTAAGAACAATAGTGGTACATTACAGGCAGATGATAAACCGACGCGATCTGCTGAAGGCATTTTGCCTGCTCCCTCTTCTTGCCTTTCTGCCAAAGATTGGGAACTCTCAGAACATTGCAGGCTTTTCGCAATTGAAAACAGGGTATGCGAATCGCCTGAAGAAGATCCTGGCTGCGGGCCAATTGCCCTATATCGATATAGAAAGCTCATGCAATTCCAGAAAGCTGGACATTGATTATGTTGCGAAAAAAATGGATAGCCTCAATATCGGGCTTATGGCCCTTTCTGCGGACATCGGCGAGGGGCAGTTTAAAAAAGGGGTGCGGTTTGACGACCTTTCCGGGAAGCTGCTCGCCGGTTATCCGGATCATTTCATTCCCGTGGGAAACGGCGGGCAACCCCCAGCCCTGACAGAGGCACCAGACGAATTTCTGGATGCCCAGGCAACGGCCGCCCAAAAGAAACAGATCATGCTTTACGGGGAATTTGAATTCCGCCACTATCCTTCACCCAGGCAGGCAAAGCGAGGCGAAATGAAGCGCGACGTCCACATTCCAATCGACGGCCCGATCGGGCATCGCGTGTTCAGCCTGAGCGAAAGAACAGGGATGCCGTTCCAGATCCACTACGAAATAGAAAACGAACTGCTTGCGCCGCTTGAATCAATGCTGCAGCAGTATCCGAAGGCCCGGGTGATCTGGTGCCACCTGGCACAGATACGATATATTGAACGCGCTTCCCGCTATACGCCTGCATATGTTGACTCCTTGATCAGGCGCTTCCCCGGCCTGTATTTCGATACCGCATTTGGAGACGCCGGTTCAACATATCCTCTTAGCAACCAGCGGCATTCCCGCGTGTGGAGCGATAAAGGAGGCCTTAAGGCCGAATGGCGCGACCTTATCGTCGCCCATCCGAAGCGGTTTTTATCGGCTTTGGACCTCGGTGGAGACCGCCTTAACCGGATCGCTGAATACGACTATAAGCACAGGGATTTCTTAAGATATCTACCGGCCGAAACGCGCCACCAGGTGGCATACCGCAGCGCATGGTCGCTGCTTTTCGGCGAAGATTTTGGGTAAGGGGTCAGCCAACTCTTAGACAAGGAGAGATAATGGATGGTTTCGCAGATGATCAGGAATTCGTTTCCGCGATCAACGAGCTGTTCAACGAGAAGATCCCTTTCAATAAGGTGCTCGGCCTCAAGGTCGAATCGATAAGCTATGAGAGCGCGAAGGTATCATTCCTGATGCGGGGCGAGCTGATGGGGCACTACAAGCGGGGCATGCTGCATGGGGGCGTCATATCGTCCGCCATCGATGTCACGGGCGGCCTGGCTGCGTTCATGGGCCTTCAGAAAAAGATGCCCGGCGAGACGCTGGAGGCAAGGATCGAGAGGTTCGGCAGGGTGAGCACGATCGATGTGCGCATCGATTTTCTGCGCCCCGGCGTCGGCAAGCGGTTCACTGTCACGGCCTATACGCTAAGGACGGGGAACAAGGTCGCCGTCACGAGGATCGAGCTGCACAACGACAAAGATGACCTCATTGCCGCCGGCACCGGGTCATA
>JAKQBZ010000327.1 GCA_029559435.1 Deltaproteobacteria bacterium
GATTTTATTACGACATACTATAACGGCTTTTGCTGTTTGTTGAAGGCTGACCGCTCGGCTTCCGTATAGACCCACCCCTTCATATTCATGCATTCCATGAAGGAGTCCTGGAACATAACAAAAATGATGAACGCCTCTGCAACGCCGCCGTGGGGCGTGCCGGCAGGGACGCTGAAGGTCTTCCGCTGCTCGTTCGTCACGTCGCGCGCATATGCCTTGCACTCTTTTGCGTCTTCGCAGAGACGCTTCTTGTCATATCCGGACGGATGTTTCCATGTATCGCCCGATGTGCAGCCAAAGAAAAAGACGATTGAAAAAAATATTATCAGAACGACGGGCTTCATTTCGTGTCCCTACATTCATTATAGCCGGTTTCTCCTGGTGCGTTACAAAAAATGCCGATTGGAAAGATTTCTCATAAACTGGTATGATGTTGTTCGCACTATGGAGCTTTCAGAAAATGAACTGATAAAAAGGCTGAGAAGGTTCGGCAGGGGGTCGGCCGCCATCGTCCGCGGCATCGGCGACGACGGGGCCGTTGTTGACCTTCAACGGGGGCAGCACGTGCTGGTCCAGGATGCACTGGTGGAACATGTGCATTTTGAGTTTGCCTTCGCGAGCCCTTACGATGTGGGGAAAAAGGCCGTATACGTCAACGTATCCGATATCCTCTCCATGGGCGCGGAACCCCTTTATTTTCTTGTCACCATAGGCGTGCCTGAAAAATTGTCGTACAGAGACGTGCGGATGCTCTATAAGGGCATGGACAGGGCGGCACGGGAGTTCCGCCTGTTCCTCCTTGGAGGCGATACGGTGGCGACCAAAGGGGACTTCTTCATTGACGTCTCCATGGTCGGCAGGGTGCTTGCCGGGAGGTACTTTGGCAGGAACAAGGCAAAGAGGGGCGACCTCATCGGAGTAACGGGACATCTCGGCGAGAGCGCTTACGGGTTACGCCTTCTGCAAAAAGGGCCGGCGGCACAACCCGCTAACCGCTATATTAAGAGATACCAAAGCCCGAAGCCGCCCCTTGACGTATGGAAGGAATTGGTAAAAAATGATATAACTGACGCAATGATGGATATCAGCGACGGCCTCATAATCGACCTCGAAAGGATGATGGCAGAAAGCAAAACGGGGGCGCGCCTCTATCTCGAAGATATCCCCATGCCGCCTGTCTTGAAAAAACAGGGGCTCCAGGCGCTTGCCCTTTCCGGCGGAGAAGATTACCAGTTCCTTTTCACGTTCCCCCGGACCAAAGCCTCTGCTTTAGAAAATATCCGCAAAAAAGGCCTTGCAATATCCGTGATCGGGGAGGTAGTAAAACAACGGGGCGTCAGGCTCTTCGACAAGAACGGGGAGCTCGCGCTCAGCGCAAAAGGATACGAACATTTCGGAACCCTGCAATGAACAAAGAAATTTTTGTTAAAGATATCACCCTGGGCCGCGAGAGGATCAATGATTATTTCATTGTCGTCAAAAAGGGCATCTACTCCGCCAGGAACAACAAGAAATTTATCGGCCTGAGCTTACGGGACAGGACCGGCTCGATCGAGGGAAAGATCTGGGACGAAAGGGTTGACCGCTTAAAGGCCCGCTTCGAGGAAAACGACCTTGTTTATGTTGAATCAAGGGTTGAGTCTTATCAGGGCAAGCTGCAGCTGATAGTGGAAAACGTAAAGAAAGAAGAGGAATTGCCGCCCGAACATATGCGGGATTTTTTCCCCGTCAGCGAACATTCCGATGCTGATTTGCACAAAAATTATGAGGGCCTTATAAAAGAGATCAGCAATCCATATATACAATCCCTCTTCGGCGCTCTCAACAGCAGGGAGGATATAGTAAAAAGATTCTTTCTTTTTCCCGCTTCGATAGGCGTCCACCACACGTACATCGGGGGGCTTATCGAACATTCCCTGTCAGTAGCGGTAATGGGCAAAAAGGTTGCCGGCTGCGCAGGGGGAGATGTGGACCTGATCGTAGCAGGGTGCCTTCTCCACGATATCGGCAAGATCGAAGAGATGACCTTCAGGGGCGGCTTTAAATATTCAGACCGGGGGAGGCTCCTCGGGCACATTACCCTCGGCGTCATGATGCTCGAAGAACTGGTCAAGGAAATTCCCGGTTTTCCCGATGCCATTGCCGACATACTCTCACATATCATTATAAGCCATCACGGGGTTGAGGAATGGGGTTCGCCAAGGAAGCCTATGTGCGTCGAGGCCATTATAGTACATTATCTCGACAACCTTGACGCGAAGGTCATGGGCGTCAGGGAGCACATGAGGGAAAACATGGAAGATGAAAAGTGGACTGAATACCACCGGCTTTACGAATCAAAGTTTTATAAAACGCCAGGAAATGGATAATGGAGATCAGAAGGGTTTTTGTTGACAAGCTGAAGATGAAAAACGGCATGGCGTTCCTCACGGGGCCGATGCATAAATATATCGTCAGCGTTCTGCGAAAGGCAAGCGGCGACCGGATCGACCTCATCGACGGGAAGGGATACCTCTACAGGTGTTTGATCAGCAGCATAAAAAGCAAAGAGCTTTACCTTCAGGTGCTGGATGTCGTTCATCACCCTGAGGACAAAAGGCCAAAGGTCACTCTCTGCGTCAGCCCCATTAAAGGGCCCAGGATGGACTGGCTTATCGAAAAGGCCACAGAGCTGGGCGTTGAGAGGATCATCCCCACCATCTTTACAAGGACGATCGTCAGGTTTAACGACAAGGATAAGGGCAAATGTGAGCGGTGGAAGAGGATTACCGTCGAGGCATCACGCCAGTCAGGCAGGTTTACCATCCCCGAAGTGATCGAGCCGACACCGCTGCGGGGCATCGTGCCCTGGGTTCAGAACATCAAGGCTCGATGGACCCTCTACGAAAAAGAGAAGCGCACCATGATAAAAGACGTTCTCCCTTCCGGGGTGGGAGGGGAGATATGTGTGGTGATAGGCCCTGAAGGCGGTATTGATGAGCCCGAAGTAGCGTGGCTGAAAGAAAACGGCTTCGTAACCTGCACGCTCGGCGAAAACATCTTCAGGACCGAAACGACGCCGCTGATCGTACTCTCTGTCATCCTCTATGAATACAGCAGGAAATGACGGGGAGGAACAGGGGAGGGATTATGGGAAAGCACGGTAGGATAGGATGCGGCTGCCTCATTTTCATATTGATAGTATGCATCATAGTTGCCGGTCTCTTTATACATCCGCTTTCGTTAAAGATGATTGGGAAGCAGTTCAGGTATGAGGACAAGATCGTCCAGGCGGACATTATATTCGTTCCGCGGTTCATTGAGGACAAGGGCGGGGAGCTGTACACAGAATCTTTCAGGGAGTACTGGGCAGGGAACGGCAAGGTGATCTTCGTGGAAGAGGACAAGATATTCGGCGTCAGCCTTACCGATCTTATACAGAAGATGGCAAAAACAAGGGGCATCAAGGAGAGCGTCGTGAAAGGCCTCGAAGCAGACGGAGAAGAGGTCGTCAAAGCGGCAAAGATAAAGGAAAAGTTTTCCGGAATGGGATATAAAAAGGTCATTATTATCGTGCCCGAATATGCTTCACGGCGGTTCCATCTCCTCTATGGTTCGCCACAAGGGGATGCGAAGGTTGTGTGTATGATAAAGCCCGTGCCTGTTGCATTTTTCAAGATGGACAGGTGGTGGAAAGAAGGCATCTCAAGGCTTATTATGATCAAGGAAGCCTGCAACATAGGATCCTATTATTGTGCACGCTTTAAATACGGAGAGTCGAAACAGTAGATCCCTGCGCCCTGTAAATTCCGCGGTGTATTATGGATGAACAAACTGCCTGCATAGCCCTTTCAAGGATCAAGGGCCTCAATAACTTCCAAAGGCGCGGGATAGCCGCTGCATACGGGGAGATAGGCCCTCTCTTTGAAGGAAAGGCAAAACATTACAATAAAGACTTCATGGCGCCCATACTGTCTTTTCGGGACTGGAAAGGGATAGAGGGCGACCTGAAGGCGCTTGAAAAAATGGGGGCGAGCGTGCTCACCATCAAAGACGGGGAGTACCCGCAGTTGCTAAGAAATATCCCCGATGCCCCGGTAGTACTCTACAGGAAAGGCCTGCTCCCCCCGGGAACGAATACGCTGGCGGTAGTAGGCTCGAGGAAGGCGAGCTTTGAAGGGATGAACCTTGCCGAAAAGATAGCAGAAACCCTGTCCGCCGCCGGCATTACCATCGTAAGCGGCCTCGCACGCGGCATCGATTCTGCGGCCCATAAAGGGGCCTTAAAGGGCGAAGGGAAAACGATCGGCGTTCTCGGCTGCGGCATTGACATATGTTATCCTGCTGAAAACAAAAGGCTCTTCGAAAGGATGGGCGATGAGGCTGCGGTTCTCACAGAGTACATGCCCGGCGAGCGGCCGCTTCAGTTCCATTTTCCGGAACGGAACAGGATCATTGCGGGCCTTTCAAGGGGCGTCCTTGTCATCGAGGCCTCGCAGAAAAGCGGCTCTTTGATCACGGCGCGGCTTGGCCTTGAATATGGCAGAGAGGTAATGGCAATCCCGGGAAACGTATTCAACGAGGAGTACCGCGGAGCGAACAGGCTCATCAAAGAAGGGGCGAGGCTTGTTGACGGCATAGGTGATATTGTGGCGACATGTTTCCCCGGGGTCGCCCTTGCCCGAAAAGAAAATGTTGAACTTGACGGCAATGAGAAGTATATATATGCTCTTGTTGGTTTCCAAAAGGTCCACATCGACGAGGTTATTGAGAAAAGCAAAATGGAAGCGAAACAGGTGATGGCGGTATTAACAAGGCTTGAAATGAAAGAAACTATCAGGCAGCTGCCTGGAGGACACTATATAAAGACAGCTCATGGCTCATAGCTGATAGCTGATAGCAAAACCAGAGCAGATAGTAATACTGTGGGAACGAAAGATTTTTGTATTTGTATTTTCCATGAGCCATCAGCTATGAGCCATGAACTATGTTGGGAGAGGTTGGATGGATAAATCATTATTGGTTGTTGAGTCACCGACAAAGGTAAAAACGCTTTCGAAATTTCTTGGAAAAAACTACGTCATCAAGGCGACCGTCGGTCATATCAAAGATCTGCCGAAAAGCAAGCTCGGCGTCGATACAGAAAAGGATTTTGCGCCGCAATTCCTTGTCCTGAAAGGAAAATCGAAGATCGTCAACGAGATCAAAAAGCTGGGCAAGGAGGCCGACAGGATCTATATCGGCTCTGATCCCGACAGGGAAGGCGAGGCCATAGCATTCCACGTGGCTGAGGTCGTCGGCAAGGGCAAAGAGGTCGAGAGGGTCCTCTTTCACGAGATCACTAAAAAGGGCGTCCTCGACGCCATGCAAAACCCCACCAGCCTTGACCAGGCAAAATATAATGCCCAGAAGGCAAGGCGCATTCTTGACAGGCTCGTCGGGTATAAGATAAGCCCCCTCCTGTGGGAAAAGGTCAGCTACGGACTCTCTGCGGGAAGAGTGCAGTCTGTCGCGCTGCGGCTCGTCTGCGACAGGGAAGAAGAGATCGATGCCTTTGTTAAGGAGGAATACTGGGTCATCGATGTGGAGCTTGAGCTGCCGTCAGGCGAACGCTTTACCGCTACCCTTGAAAAAAAGAACGGCGAGAAGATAAGGATACCGTCCGAAGAAGAGGCAAAAAAAATCAGCGATGCGCTGCAGGGCAAAGAATTCGTTATAGACAACATCGAGGAAAAGGAAAAAAAGGTCTTTCCGCAGCCGGCCTTCATTACAAGCAGGATGCAGCAGGAGGCGTCGCGGAAGCTGCGCTTCTCACCAAAAAAGACCATGATGCTGGCACAAAAGCTTTACGAAGGGATCGATGTCGGCGAGGAGGGCCCGACGGGCCTTATCACATATATGAGGACAGATTCCGTACGGATCTCCAATGAAGCGATATTTGCGGCAAGGCACTACATAGAAGGCAGCTTCGGCAAGACCTACCTGCCGGCAAAACCGCATTTCTTCAAGAACAAGAAGACCGCGCAGGACGCCCATGAAGCGATACGCCCGACGCTTGTCCACCTCACCCCCGAGAGGGTAAAACCGTACCTCGACAAGGACCTCTTTTCGCTCTACGACCTTATATGGAAAAGGTTCCTCGCCTCGCAGATGGAGCAGAAAAAGGTGAAGACAAAGGCCATCGATATCAAGGCAGCTGATTTCACCTTTGTCGCCCGCGGCTCCGAGACCCTCTTTGACGGGTTTACGAGGATCTACGAAGAGGAAGGCGACGATAACGGCGAAGACAAGACAAGGCTTCCGGAGATGACGGCAGGCCAGAGGCTCTCGCTTGTGGACATACTGCCGGAACAGCGCTTTACAGGCCCGCCGCCGCGGTATACCGAGGCATCCCTGATACGGACCCTCGAAATGAAAGGGATCGGGCGCCCCTCAACATACGCGACGATCGTCACGACCGTTCAGGACAGAAGCTATGTGAGGAAAGAGAAGATGAAGCTCTTCCCCACTTCTCTGGGCAAAACGATCAACAAGCTTCTAAAGGAGTTTTTTCCCCTTGTCCTTGATATCGGCTTTACCGCGATGATGGAGGAGATACTCGACCTCATAGAGGACGGGAAGAAGGATTGGGTGAAGCAGCTGCAAAGGTTCAATACCGCCTTTGAGAAAGAGCTCAATTCCGCCAAAGAGGGGATGGTAAGCCTTAAGAAAGAAGAACGTGAGACCGATATCATCTGCGACAAATGCGGAAAGAAGATGCTTCTCCGGTGGAGCAAGAACGGGGAATATCTCGTTTGCAGCGGGAAGCCTGAATGCAAGAACAAGAAGAATGTCCGGACAGAAGAGGATGGAACAATAGCGGTTGCCGAGGAAGAAGTGAAGGGAACCTGCTCGGAATGCGGCGGAAACCTTATCGAGAAAAGGGGGAAATTCGGAAGGTTCCTGGCATGCAGCAACTATCCGGCCTGCAAGCACACCGAGCCCTATTCCCTCGGGTTCGATTGTCCCGAAGAAGGATGCAGCGGGAAGCTTGTAGAGAGGACCTCAAAGAAGAAGAAACGTTTTATAGCCTGTTCGCGCTATCCTGACTGCACCTTCGCGACCAACAGGGACCCGGCCGAGGGGCCATGTCCCTCCTGCGGAGCTCCCACGCTTTTTACATACAGGACCAAGCCGCTTTGCCTCCGTAAGGGCTGCGGATGGAAGTCAAAATAATCGGCGGCGGCTTAGCCGGCGCTGAGGCCGCCTACCAGATAGCGCGCAGAGGCGGGGATGTCATCCTCTATGAAATGAGGCCGACGGCCTTTACGCCTGCCCATAAAACATCCTATCTCTCGGAGCTCGTCTGCAGCAATTCCTTGAAGTCGAAAGAGCTTACCAACGCCCACGGGCTTCTGAAAGAGGAGATGAGAAGGCTTGGCTCCATCGTGATGCGCGCTGCCGATGAGACATCGATACCGGGCGGCAAGGCCCTTGTTGTTGACAGGGAGGCGTTTGCCGGGAGGATAACCAGGGAGATCGAAGCGAACCCCCGCATAACTGTCCTGAGAAAGGAGATGCGGGACATCCCCGAGGGAGTTGTGATCATTGCAACGGGGCCGCTCACGAGCAATGGCCTCACGGAGAGCATAAAGAGAAGGACCGGCGTTCATAACCTCTATTTTTTTGACGCTATTTCTCCTATTATCGACGGCGACTCCATCGACATGGACAAGGCGTTCTTTGGTTCGAGATACCTGAAAGGCGCCGGCGATTACCTGAACTGCCCTCTCACACAGGAAGAGTATGATGTATTCTATGAATCGCTGATACATGCCGGCAGGGTCGATCTCAAAGACTTTGAAGGCGTTCCTTACTTCGAGGGCTGTTTGCCCATCGAGGTCATGGCAGAGAGGGGGAAAAAGACCCTCCTCTACGGGCCGATGAAGCCTGTGGGGCTCAATGATCAACGGGGCGAAGGCAGCCCGCACGCAGTGATCCAGCTAAGGCGAGAGAACGAAGAAGGCTCGATGTATAACATGGTCGGTTTCCAGACAAAGCTCAAATATCAGGAACAGGAGAGGGTCTTCCGCCTCATCCCGGCGCTTCGGAACGCAGCATTCTTGCGATACGGGAGCATCCACAGGAACACTTACATCAACGCTCCGGAACTGCTGAACGAGAAGCTTCAGCTCAAAGATAATGAACAGGTCTTTTTCGCAGGGCAGATCACGGGGGTGGAAGGCTATGTGGAATCTGCTGCCACCGGCCTGGTTGCCGGGCTGTCAGGGCACGCTGCATTAACGGGTCGCCCCTTTGCTCCTCCTCCTGAGGGTACCTGCACCGGCTCGCTTGTACGCTACCTGACGACAAAAACAGACAATTTTCAACCAATGAACATCAACTTTGGCCTTCTTAAGGGTTATAATAAGAGGCAGAAGGAAAAGGCGATAGCGCTTGCGCTGGAGTCGATAGAAAAATGGAAAGAGACAGTAAATGGGATAAAATGAGAATGGATGTCTTAAATCCTAAATTCGAATATCTAAATCCTAAACAAATTCAAATGTTCCAATAACAGCACATAAACAACGTGTATTTGTTTTGAACTTCTATATTTGAATTTTGATATTGTTTAGGATTTA
>JAKQBZ010000330.1 GCA_029559435.1 Deltaproteobacteria bacterium
GCCGGGTGCTCAGCTCAGATATATCGTGAGATCACAAGGTCAGATCGTCGCCCTTTTGGGTTTCTCTGCGGCCGCATGGAAGTGCGCGCCCAGGGATGACTCTATCGGCTGGGATACAGAGGCCAGAAAGAAGAACCTCCATCTGGTTGTCAACAACGCCCGGTTCCTCATCCTTGCCCGACATCCGAACCTCGCCTCCCGCATCCTCTCGATGGCAGCAAAGAGGATTGCCTTAGACTGGCAAGAACGCTATGGCTATAAGCCTATTCTCCTTGAAACGTTTGTAGAGAAAGCACGCTTCACCGGGGGCTGTTATAAGGCCTCAAACTGGGTCTGTGTTGGAGAGACGAAAGGACGGGGCAAGCTCGATATCCATCACGAGCACAGGGTACCTGTAAAGACCGTCTGGCTCTATCCGTTGGTTAAGGGCTTCAGAAGATGGCTGAAAAGCTGAAACTTACCCGCAGAGAACTAAAAGGGCTTATCAAGAGGGTCAAAGATGAGGAGACTTTCAGCCCGGAGGAACGCGAACTCATCGAGGAGATACTCAAAGAGGCTGCCAGGATCGGTGTGATACAGGTAAAGAAATGAGCGCTGTTCTTACCGGCGAACTCGTAGAAGCACTCTGCGGCCGGGTGGATAAAAGCCCCCTTGCCGAAGATGACCGTGTTGTCATCAAGGCATGCCTCAAGAACTGTCTTGTCCTCGGCCAGGCGTACCTGGAAAAGAGCCATTCGGTCATGAGGCTTCTCAAGATGATCTTTGGCGCCAAAACCGAGAAGGCCTCAACCATCATCCCCGAGCTCAAGAAGATGGCAAACCGAAAGCATGAGAAACCCAAAGGCCACGGCAAGAACGGAGCGTCATCCTATACCGGAAGCAGAAAGGTGTTGCTGCCTCATCCCTCACTGAAAAAGGGCGATCTTTGCCCCGAATGCTACAAAGGAAAAGTATATCCTACTGAATCCGGCATTACCGTGAGGATCACCGGGAATGCCCCTCTTATAGCAACCTCTTTTGAATGTGAGAAGCTTCGGTGCAACCTCTGCGGGGAGGTGTTCACCGCTAAGCATGATGAAGGGCCGAAGTATGATGCTGCCGCAGGCGCCATGATTGCCCTTATGAGGTACGGGACGGGCGTTCCCTTCAAAAGATTGGAACAGTTACAGGATGCCCTGGGCATACCCCTTCCTGCATCAACCCAGTGGGACGTCGTCGAAAAGGCCGCCATGCCTGCCCATCCTGTGTATAAGGAACTCGTCAACCAGGCGGCGCAGGGTGGCCTTGTGCATACCGATGACACGAATATGAAGATACTCGAACCATCCGAAGGGAGAAAGGGTACCTTCACCACAGGGATGCTCTCCGTTGGCGACCAGAAAATCGCCCTTTTCTTCACCGGGCAGAAGCATGCGGGGGAGAATCTTACCGATCTTCTCGAAAAGAGAAATAAGGACCTTGACCTTCCGATCCAGATGGCCGATGCTCTGTCGAGAAACGAGCCGAAGGAGTTCCCCACGATTTTAGCCAACTGTCTGGCCCACGCCAGGAGGAACTTCATTGACGTGGCGGAAAGCTTCCCCGATGAGTGCCGGCATGTAATAGGGGCTCTTGCGAAGGTCTACGAGCATGACGCACAGACAAAAAAGATGTCGCCCGAAGAGAGGCTTGCGTACCATAAGGAAAGAAGTAGCCCTATCTTAGAGGACCTTCGCACGTGGATGAACACGCAGTTCGATGAAAAACACGTGGAGCCTAACTCGGGGCTTGGTAAGGCCTTTGCCTACATGCTCAAACATTGGGACCCTCTGACCCTATTCTTGCGGGTCCCTGGAACGCCACTTGACAACAATGCGGTCGAAAGGGTTCTGAAAATGGCGATCCGCCATCGTAAAAACAGCCTCTTCTTCCGTACCCAACACGGCGCGTACATAGGCGATCTGTTCATGAGCCTTATCCATACCTGCCGTCTATCGAAGATCAATCCTTTCGATTACCTCGTGGCTCTTCAAAAATACTCCCCGGAGGTGTTCAAGAGCCCAGGACAATGGCTGCCGTGGAACTATGAGACGGCCATTGGTGCGCTGCCTCCATAAGCCAAGGCCCGTCCTTCATCCACAATTTGTGATCTACACAGGGTTACCGGAAGGACACAACAAATCACCGTAATTACGCTATCTAGCGGTGACTGTGATGGCACGTGGCCGCCTTTTCCTTTAGCATCGTTTTCGTTCGGCATAAAATC
>JAKQBZ010000331.1 GCA_029559435.1 Deltaproteobacteria bacterium
AGTAATGTAACCATGAACATCACGGTCCGTCAATCAATTAGGCACCGCCTTCGATCGTTCCAATATCATTATCCCCTCTCCCTTCACGGGACGCAACAATATCCCTTATCTTTGGGGGAGAGCCACAACGGTCCCCTCTCGCCTGGCGGGAGAGGGTCAGGGAGAGGGGTGCCGGAGACAAACAATTGACATTTGAAGAGCCGGCCCCAAAGGTTCCAAATGTATTAGAGGATTGACGTTAATGGCCTTAAATGTTTATAATAAAAAGAGCATATAATCAATAATGCGAGCGATAGATCGCCATAAGATATCATTGAAAAAAACGGTGTCCGTGGTCTTGTGCGGCATTCTATTGCTCGGTGGATTGAGCCTGACGGTTTGTGCTGAAGAACTTACACAAGAAGAGGCAAAGAAGCTTATCCAGGGCGTTGTGAAACACGAAGGCAAGCTCGAATCCCTTGAGCGTTATCAGAAACACGCAAACTTCTATTATATAGGCTCCGACGAAAAGACCGTAGACAAATACAGGAAACTCGAAGAGGCAGGGTACGTAAAGCTAAAGCTGGTATCCGGGAAAGACCTGGAAAAGGGGTTAAACACGGCCTATGCCATTGAATTTACGGAAAAGGCGGCCCCGTACCTTATCAAGCCTGAATACGAATCAGAAGACAGGATATACATAAACCTCGCCAAGATAGAAAGCCTTGACGTCACCGGCGTCAAAAGGACGGCCCAGAAGGAGTATAATGCAGAGGTAATGCTCGGATACAAGGTGACGCCTTTCGGTGAAGTCCTGCTCGGCCGCGGGGTGAAGCTTGAGCGCAAAGAGGATGCCTCATTCGAAGCCCAGGACAACGGGTGGCGCGTCAAATTCAAGATCAATTTCTGATCACGATGTTTTCTCAAAGGCGCTTTTTGGTGCGTTGCAGATCGGGCAGTGCCAGTCGTCAGGCAGCTGGTCGAAAGGAACCTTCTCGCTCTTCTCGTCGTACTCATAGCCGCATACCGAACACGTGTAGACCATGCCGTACCTCCTTATATTATTTTACTTGCTGCCCGCTCTTGTTTTTCTTTTTACACTGCGGGCATATCCCGTAGAAATCAACGTGGTTTCCTATGATATCGAAGCTGTTTCTTTCATTTTCGGAGAGATCCAGGGAGAAGGAGCTGTGGATGTCTACGACCTTTTTGCAGTGAACGCATATGAGGTGATGATGGGGTGCAGGGTTGGGATCGAAGCGCTTCTTATCGGGGTCGATAGCGAGCTCCAAGACCATGCCTTTTTCTTTCAACATATCCATGGTGTTGTAGACCGTGGCAAAGGACATGGTGGGAAACCTTTCAGAGATCGCTTTATAAATATCGGCCGCTGACGGGTGCGCAGTATTTCCCTCAAGATATTCAAGTATAGCCATCCTCTGTGGCGTCATTTTCATATTCTTATCACCGTCCTGATGCGTTCTTTTAAATACCATAAATTAGAATTATTACAATTTAATAATCATTTCTGTCTTTGTCAAGTAAAATCTATTGTTTTTACTATAGCAGTCTATTTTATAGGGGCGATGATAAAGATAAAAGGGTCCCAGAGCATGTGCGAGACGAGGACGGGAACGAGGCTTCCCGTATACCAGTAAAGCCCGCTCCAGTATGCTCCGCAGATAAAGGCGGCAAGAATAAGAACGGGGTTGCCCGTGGACAGGTGCACGCCCGTGTAGAGGACGACTGTGAGAAGGAGCGCGGCGCCTTTGCCCCACCTTGCCTGGAAGAGCCTCTGTATAAAGCCCCGCCAGTATATTTCCTCGCCAAAACCGATGGGGAAAAAAAGCAGTATAGCGATAAGGTACTGAGGCAGCTCCGCGCGGCTTGCGTATATGGCGTTCAGGTTCTCTGCCCTCCGGGGGAGGAGGCCTGCATATGTGTTCGCGAGGATGAGCAACTCGTGGCCCAGCCAGAAGACCCCGTAGAGCGCTATGGCGGCAAGGATGCCGATGCCGGTGTTTCTGAGGCTCCACTCTCCTTTCTGCCAGGGAATTTTTCCTGAGGCAAAGGAGACGGCGCTGAGCAGCGCCGTGTTGAAGGCCATTGTAAGCCAGAAATTAAAAGGCCTGACCATGAATGTTGTATGCCAGAGGGCAAAAGCGAGAAGGACGCTGAGCGCAGCGGCCCACCAGGTATATCTGCCTGTCAATGCCATGGATCTACTGCATCAGGTACTGCGCGAGAAGAGAAAGCAGGAACAGCCCGCCGAACGCTGAGTGAAGCTGTGCGGTGGCGGCATCGATCATCATGAACTGCTGTTCCGGCAGCCTCTCTTTTGAATGGACGATCCTGATGAGCTTTATTGCCAGCGGAAGCGACAGGAGCGTCGCAAGGGAGATCAGGGGAAGCTGGTTCGCAAGGATGAGGACGATGACGGAGAGGTATGAGCTGAGGACGAGGCCGTAGTACATAAATTTTGCATTCCTTTCGCCGATGAGGATCGCGACGGTTTTGATGTTCACCACAGAATCATTTTTGATATCCCTCAAGTTATTACCGTGGAGGACGGCATCTACCAGAAAGGCGAAAGGGATGGCGTACAGGATGGGCCCCCAGGAGAATTGCTGGATCTGGACATAGTATGTGCCGAGGGTCATGGCCGGCCCGAAGGAGATGAACACGGCGATATCGCCGAGCGCGCGGTACTTAAAGGCGAAGGGCTTCACCGTATAGAAAAATCCCAGAACCGCGCCGATGAGGATGAGCCAGAGAAGGACCTTGCCGTTCAGGATAGAAAAGGCGAGATAGATCCCGATGAGCGAGGCGACGATGTAGACGATGATCGCACCGATCAGGACCGTCTTTGGCTCCGCGAGCTTTCCCGTTAGGACGCCGCTTGACCCGAACGTCCCTTCGCGGTCGACCCTGTTCTTGAAATCAAAATAATCGCCGACCAGGTTGGCGCCGGCATGGGCGAGGACGCAGCCGACCATGGTCAGGATAAGGTTGAGCCAGTTAAGGCCGAACCCGGGGTGCTCTATCTTTACCGCGATCGCCCCTATGATCGGGGGGAGCACGCTCATTGTAAATGTAAAGGGACGGGAAGCCCGCCACCATAGAGAAATATATGACATTGCAACCTCCTGCAACTAATAATATAATATTTTCACACAATTTCGGCAAGCGCTATTTATGGCGCTGCTTTCATTGACATACCTGTTGTTTTCCGATACATTAAACATCAATACAATGAAAATAGGCGTACTCTCCGATACCCACCTCACAAGCGTCACGGAAGATTTCAAAAAGATGCTGAAAGGGCAGTTCAGCGACGTGGATGTGATGATCCACGGGGGCGACATGACGTCCATCGCTGTTTACGATTATCTCTCCAACTGGGACCTTAGGGCAGTCAGGGGCAACATGGACGATTACGACCTGGGGGCGCTCCTCCCCGTGAAGCGTATTGAGACGATCATGGGGAAGAGGATCGGGATAATCCACGGCAGGGGATCGCCCCATACCATTGAAGACGCTGTCTTTGGAGAGTTCCGGGACGTCGACATCATCGTATTCGGGCACTCCCACGTCCCGGCGAATATCAAAAGGGGAGGGATGGCCATGTTCAATCCCGGAAGCTGCAGGGGGTCCTATTCGCATAAAGGCACGGTGGGGATGATTGAGATAGATAAAAGCGGGGAAACAACCTTCCGGCACATTGAGGTATAGAA
>JAKQBZ010000006.1 GCA_029559435.1 Deltaproteobacteria bacterium
CTCATCCTTGTAGTAGATCCGGGCCGGGGTATCGAGATACCGCTCGAGATAGACCGCCCGCCGCAGCGGCGCGGGCCGCCAGCGGTACAGGATATCCAGGATGTCCTCCGGAATATCGATCCACCGCTCCGTGCTCACCTCCTGCTCGATCAGGTTCATGGGAAATATGGGCGCAAGCATGTCCGGCGTTATCGGCTCTCCCGTGGCCGGGTTAAGGGGCGGCGGCAGGGGGCTTTTCATATCTGCCTGGATGTTGTACCACGCCTTCGGCATCTCCCTTTCGCTTAAAAGATCTTCTTTTCCATCCTTCTCTCCTTTCCTAAGTTTGTCAGCTATCAGCGATCAGCGTTCAGCTTGTAAAGCTCCAAATGCCAATGTCGATCGTTTCGCTGAAAGCTGTTCGCTGTCAGCTGTAAGCTATAAAAAAAGGCCGTGGATCGATATGATCCATGGCCCCTTGAAACAAAAAGGCCACGGACGGTGCAAGACCGCCCGTGGCCGGTTATTTACGGTCTCGCACCTACACTAACCACCACCAAGCCCAGTTCGTTCTTTTGGCTGTCTTTATCATATTGTTTCTTTTTTAGCACAAAGGATTTTCCGGTGTCAAGAAAATTAGTTTATTTTTTAAACCCCTATTCTCCATGAGGACAAGCGCCCCTGTCGGGGTGTCCTTTAGCAAACCGTCGTGAGTCGAGGAAGCTTGGTCTTTTGCGAAGCAAAAGTTCCGAAGCGGAAACAGCGAGCGAATGAAGCCGCTGGAGCGTAATGAGCGTGTTTGCGGGGACATTCCGACAGGGGCGCTTGTCCGCGTTCAATAGTCCTTCTCCTGAGTGATCCCGGCCAGGAGCCAGTTTTTCTCGCCTACCTTCCTTGTGAACGTCCAGTATTCGAGAAATTTTACAGGGTCGGTCGAGCTCCCCGAGGTCACGTTCCCCGTTCTTTCATCAGTGGTATAATCAAGAAGGCTTGCAAGAAATTTTACCGTTATATATTCTTCCCCCTGATCCTGCACGGCATCGACGATCTCTACCTGCCGGACAGCGATATTTTCGAGGCGGTTGAACTCTTTCCTTCCAATGTACTCATCTATGTCTGCCTGCACGGTGTTGAGCATCTGCGGCGTCAAAAGGTTTCGCGCTGCGCCCAGGTCGCGCTTCGTCCACCCGCCCTGGATCTTGAAGAACATGTCCTCCACATTCTCCTTAAAGGCGCCTTCATTGAACGAAGGGTCCATCTCGCCGATATGGCGAAGCCCGGCAGATACCGCGTCCTGCGAAGAAGGAACATATGCCGGCTCGTACTGAGGATCATTATACGCGTAAGAGCCGTAGCCACCCGCATTCGCGGCGCTCATCTGCATCTCCTTTCGCGCCTTGAAGCGCTTCACGATATGCCAGATAATCCCGAGAATGATGAGGATGATGATAAGGTCGCCGAAGCTAAACCCGCCGCCGCCCATTCCTTCGCCGCCTGCATACCCGCGGCCGCCGAACAGCATGCTCCCTATCATGCCGCCCATAAGGCCGCCGCCCAGCCCGTAGAGGAAGCTCCGTCCCGGAGTCGCTGCCGGAGGCTGCTGACCGGGCTGCTGTTGCGCCATGCCCGGCCGCTGTGGGGACGGCGCTGTCCGTGTGGGCGATGACCTCTGGAAGCCTCCGCCCGAGCTGAAACCGCGGCTGCCGAGAGACCTGCCGCCGCCGATGCGGGCATAGGATATTGCATCCAGCATGACAAAAAAGATAAACGTAAATGCAACAATAACCACCAATGATCGCAATAAGTGGTTTCTCGACAAGGTCATGTGCTACCCCCTTCTTGTTTTATAGGTTGATTAAGCTATCACATGGATGCAGGGAAAGTCAAAAAAGCAGCTATCAGCAGACAGCAGACAGCTTTCAGCAACAAGCATCAGGCAACCGGCATCGAGCGATCTCAAATCGTCGCCCCCTTCTGGCTCTTTTCACTCTCCGCCTTCAGCCCTCAGCTCTCCGCTTGACGCCTCGTACCTCGCTCCTCTAGCCTCGTTCCTCGCTCCTCGCGCTGTCTATCTGTGAGCTGTTCGCTGTGGGCTGAAGGCTGCTCTTCTTATTCCTTGCGAAACCGGCGGCGGCCATGTATAATCAACGAGGCCGGCAATGAACTGCCCTGCAAGCACGCTGCGGGGTGTCAGAGGATGGGAATGGTATGATTATGTACCCCCTCACCCTGACCCTCTCCCTCCAGGGGAGAGGGGAAAGTCGCG
>JAKQBZ010000026.1 GCA_029559435.1 Deltaproteobacteria bacterium
CAAGGAACGAGGTGCGAGGAACGAAATGTTTTATGTTCATTTTTTTCGCCTGACGCCTGACGCCTCACGATTCACGAATAGGAGAGGCAGGCTAAGTAGAATAGAACGTGATGAAGAATGTAAAACCTACTATAGATGATTATCGGTTATACTTCGTAACTGATCCCCGCCTGCACAGGGGGTATTCCGTGCTCGAACAGGTGGAGCTTGCCCTTCGGGGTGGAGTGAAGATCATCCAGGTGAGGGAAAAAGAGTTGCCCGCGCCGGATTACATCAGGCTTGCTTCAGAGGCGCTGAATCTGACCCGCGCCCACGGGGCATTTTTGATCATCAATGATTCGTTGGAGGTGGCAAGGGCGGTCGGCGCCGACGGGATCCATCTCGGACAGGAAGATATGCCTGTAACTGAAGCCAGAAAAATGGTTGGACAGGATGTTATTATCGGGGTCTCTGTAAAAAACATTGAGGAGGCTCTTCAGGCAGAGAAGGACAGCGCCGATTACCTCGCCGTGAGCGGCGTGTTTCCTACCAGCACAAAAAAAGACCTCGGGCATTATCCAGGCCTTGACGGGGTCAGGCAGATACGGCAAAGCACCCGCCTCCCCGTTATCGGGATCGGGGGGATCAACCCTGACAATTGCCGCAGCGTCATCGAAGCCGGGGCGCACGGCGTTGCGGTCGTGACGGCCATTACCATGTCGGAGGATATTCCAGGCACCTGCCGGGAGTTCTTCGAGCTGATAGCGGAACATCCGAAGGTGTAAGTCGTGAGCGAAAATCTGTTCAACGTTCAAGGTTGAAAAAAACAGATGCTCGATGCCGGCCAGATTCTATTCAAGAAACAAGGATCGAGATGCGAGGAACGAGGTTCTTGTTACACCGTTGAAGTATGGTCGGGATGACTGGATTTGAACCAGCGGCCTCTTGCTCCCGAAGCAAGCGCTCTACACCATGCTGAGCTACATCCCGTGACCATTAAGATAGCAGACAAATCGGAAAAATTCCATTGATTTTTAACGGCAGACATGATACTTATTCACACTTTTCCCAAGGAGGTTGACGATGCCGGGGACAAAACCCATCCGCATTACGGACCTGACGCTGAGAGACGGCCACCAGTCGCTCTTTGCGACAAGAATGACCACCGACGACATGCTCCCCATAGCCGCCGCAATGGACGGCATCGGCTTTTACTCTATGGAGGTATGGGGCGGCGCGACGTTCGATGTAATGACAAGGTTCCTGAATGAAGATCCATGGGAAAGGGTCAGGCGCCTCAGGAAAAAGATGCCCAATACAAAGCTGCAGATGCTCCTGCGCGGCCAGAACCTCGTGGGGTACAGGAACTATGCCGATGACGTCGTCGACGCATTCGTTGAAAAGGCAGCCGAGGTGGGCATCGACATTTTCAGGGTCTTCGACGCGCTCAACGATGAGCGGAACTTCATCGCTGCATTCAAGGCGATCAGGAAATGCGGCAAGCACATCCAGGGGGCGATCTCATACTCCCTGACAGAGAAAAGGCTCGGCGGGCCGATCTTCAACATAGACTACTATATAGGCAAGGCAAAGAAGATCGAGGATATGGGCGCCGACTCGCTCTGCATAAAGGATATGGCGGGGATCATTTCTCCCTATGACGCCTTCGAGCTGATCTCTCAGTTGAAGGCGAACCTCACGATCCCCATACATCTCCACACGCACTACACGAGCGGCATGGCCTCTATGTCATTGCTGAAGGCAATCGAGGCGGGCGCGGACGGGATCGATACCTGCCTGGCCCCTTTTGCGCTCAGGTCCTCTCACTGCGCGGTGGAGCCTTTCGTTGTAACCCTTAAGGGGACGCCCCAGGACCCGGGTTTTGATCTCGGGAAGTTGGCCGAGGTCGACGATTACCTCGAAACCATAATCCCCAAATATATGTCCTTCGCAGACACGACAAAGTTCTCTGTCATCGACATCGGCGTGCTGATGCACCAGATACCGGGAGGCATGATAAGCAACCTCGTAAGCCAGCTCAAACAGGCAAAGGCGATCCACAGGCTGAAAGATGTCTACGAGGAGATACCGGCAACACGAAAAGATATGGGGTTTCCGCCGCTCGTTACCCCTACGAGCCAGATCGTCGGCGTCCAGTCTGTCTTCAATGTCGTCGCAGGCCGCTATAAGATGATATCGAACGAGGTGAAGGACTACTTTTACGGGCTGTACGGGAAGCCTCCGGCGCCGGTAAGCGACGAGATAATGCAGAAGGCATTGAAAGGCTACGCAAAGGGGCATACGCCGATCGAAACAAGGCCCGGCGACATCATCGAACCCGAGCTTCCCGGTGCGCGGGAGGCGCTGAAGGGCATCACAGACGATATGGGCGATATCCTGATCTATGCCCTCTACCCCATGACAGGGCTTGAGTTCCTGAAGAAGAAGTATAACGTATAGCAATCTGGCAACACATGAACAAACTCACCATAGCGGTCGGATCGAAAGATAATGTCCTTGAAGATATTCATGCCCTCGCAAAACGCTTCGTCAATGAACCTGAGCTGGTAATTGTTGCAGGGAAGGATGCGAGAAAGGCCATTATCGAGCACGCGTCCAACCTGTTTCTCGACCCCCGCCGCGTTCTCGCGATTATTGATCCCGAAAAAAGCTGTATTGAAGAGCTCACGGGGCAGCTCGACGTCCTGAAAGAAAAGATCTTTGTGATCCTCTATTCGACCGGCAAGGCATCTGACCTCCATACGGCCACCGGGGGCGACCTGGTTGTGCTCGAGCAGGACAAGGAAAAGCGCATCCGGGAACAGGTCCTCAGCGTCGTGAGGTCCTACGGAAAGACGATGTCAAAAGAAGGCTTTGATCTTTTAAAAGAGAGGATCAGGGACGAATCGATCCTTGAATCCGAGCTCCTTAAGCTTGTTCATTACGTCGGGAAAAGGAAGGAGATAGGGTCGAAGGACGTCCGCGCCATCGTCACGCAGACACACGAGGAGAGCTTCCTGAGGCTTTTTGAGGCCTTTGCGGCGCTCGACAGGCAGAAGATGATCGGCATCTTCGAGAACCTCCTTGAAAACGGTGAAGATATCCTTGCCATTCAGAGCTACCTCGTCAACCAGATACGGCTTTTGCTCCAGGCAAAGGACATGGAAGAGGTCTTTAGCGCAGGACAAGGGTTCCCCTCTTTCAAGAAGACCTTTCTCAAGTGGAAGGAGGGGCTCGATCTTGGATCCTCGGAACAGAAGCGCTACCTTCCCTACAAACATCCTTATTATGCCTTCCAGCTTTCGCAAACAAGCCGGAAGATGTCTGCAAGGGATCTTATCTCCTTTCTCGATATGCTTGCGGGCTTTGACGTGAACGTAAAGAGGGGCACCAGGTACGACCGCACCCACCTCGAGTATGGCCTCCTGAGGAAATAGATGATACACATCGTACTTTTCGTTCTCACTATCGCCTCGACGGTCTTTGTAGGGGGAGTATTATACAGCGTTGCTGTTATGTCGATACTGCTCGCCCATGAGATGGGACACTACTTCATGAGCAGGCGGTATGGCATCCCCGCTACGCTTCCCTATTTTATTCCCTTTCCGCTCTCTCCGTTCGGCACTTTCGGCGCGATCATCAAGATGAAAGGCGTCATGGTCAACAAAAGGGCCCTCTTCGATATCGGCATCGCGGGTCCGCTGTCAGGCTTTATCATTGCCATACCTTTTATCGTCGTCGGGATCAAACTGTCGCACGTTCAGCCTGTGCCGGAAAACATGCCGTACCTGCAGCTCGGAGACCCGCTGCTGTTCAAGATCCTGCAGGAGATCCTCATAGGGGACATCCCCGGGGGCCATGACCTCGTGCTTCATCCCTGCGCCTATGCCGGATGGGTAGGGCTCTTTGTCACGGCGCTCAACCTCCTGCCAGTCGGGCAGCTCGACGGCGGACATGTTGCCTATGCGCTTTTCGGCGAGCGGAGCAAATGGATCTTCGGGGCATCGATCGTGCTGCTTGGCGTGCTTGCAGCCTTTTATAACCCCGGCTGGCTGACCCTTGTGGTCATCCTTCTCATCTTCGGCATGCGCCACCCGCACCCCGTTGACACGGAAACGGAGCTCGATGCAAAGAGAAAGGTTTTGGCCTTTATCATACTGGTCATATTTATCCTCTCCTTTACCCCGTCGCCGTTCCCGGGATTGAACATATCGACGACACAGGAAGGGGTCTTGACATGAACTACCAGGAAGTCATCTCATTTGCGCTGCTGTTCGTCACAATGCTTCTCTGGGGGACGACGCCGCTTTTTGAAAAGATCGGATTGAAGGAAGTGGAGCCGCTCACCGGCGTTCTCATCCGGAGCGCGGCGATCACGGTCATACTGCTTCTCGTGTATATCTTTTCCGGAAGGGCCCACGAACTGACAAAGGTCTCCCTGAAGAACTATGCTCTTTTTACTGCAAGCGGAGTTATGGCGGGCCTTGTGGGCATGTGGACCTATTTCTATCTCCTCAGGTCCGGCATGACCTCGAAGATCGTACCCATAGCCGCCTCTTACCCGCTGATAACGGCGATCCTCAGCATCGCCATACTGGGAGAGGCCGTAACCGTGCAGAGGGTTATCGGGATCATCATGACGATAGTCGGCATCATCCTCATACAGCAGAGCTGACAATAAAAAAACAGCTCACAGCAAGGCCTGAAGAGATCCCATAATAATTCTTGACAATAGTTTGCTAATAGTTTACAAATGTTCACAATGGAGAGGGTGGAGGAACAGGCGCGGAACATCTGCGTGGCCATCGGGAAGCGTATTCGATCAATAAGACAGGAAAAAAGGATGACCCTCGATGAGATGGCCACCAAGACCGGATTCGCGAAAAGCTATCTCAGCCAGATAGAAACGCTGAAGAGGGAACCGCCTATCAGCACCCTGACCAAGATTGCTTTTGTGCTCGGTGTAGATGTCTTCTTTCTCATAAGCGGCGAGATCGGCCAAAACCAAAATCAGTCCATCACCATCGTAAGGGCATCGGAGAGGAAGGTCATTCCGAAGCCATCGGGAAGCCCCGCATACGTGTATCAGCCGGTTAACGACAGGAAGGCCGATCGGCTCATGGACGGTTATGTAGTGACCGTCGGTTCCGACTTTCCTTCTGAACCACTGGTCCATGAGGGACAGGAACTAAGCTACGTGATTGAGGGTATGCAAGAGTTCTTTTATGACGGGAGAATATACACCTTTAAGACAGGCGACAGCTACTGCTTTGATTCAAACAAACCACATTATGCGAGAGCTGCCGGGAATAAACCGGCAAAGGTGTTGGTAGTCTTTGCATCAAAGAGATAGGCGGGATGACCTGCGCAGAGTATTCATATCCGAAGAAGGGGGCAACAAAATGAAAAAAACAACACTTTTTAAAAAACTGATCCTGGATAAGGAAATACTCGTGCTGCCGGGCGCATACGATGCACTCTCGGCGAAGATAGCCGAGCAAACAGGGTTCAAGGCGGTCACGCTGGGAGGATACCCCGCATCGGGCTCCCTCCTGGCAAAGCCTGACGTGTCGCTTCTTACGCTTTCAGAGATGGTGGATCACGTGCGGTATATCGTGGATGCGGTCGGTATCCCTGTCTTCGTCGACGGCGATACGGGGCACGGCAACGTAACCAACGTGGCCAGAACCGTAAAGCTCTTCGAAAACGCCGGCGTGGCGGGCCTCTTTCTTGAAGACCAGGTATTCCCCAAGCGCTGCGGCCACATGGAAGGAAAACAGGTGATCATAACTGAGGAGATGGTCTCCAAGCTAAAGGCCGCTGTTGATGCGCGCAGGGACGATGACCTGGTGATAATGGCCCGGACGGACGCCCTGGCGGTCCACGGTATCGATGAAGCTATCGAAAGGGGAAACAGGTACAAAGAGGCAGGCGCCGACCTCATATTCATCGAGGCGCCGGAATCGGTGGAAGATATGAGGCGCGTCTGCAGAGAGGTAAAGGCCCCGATGCTGGCGAACATGGTAGAGGGCGGCAAGACGCCGGTCCTCACTGCAAAGGAGCTGCAGGACATAGGGTACAGCGTCGCCACCTTCCCGCTCTCAACGATCTATGCCGCCGCCTATGGGGTAAAAAAAGTGCTGGAGGAGCTCGCTGCCACCGGCACTACCGCAGGGTGTATTGACAGGATGATCGCTTTCAGCGATTTCAATGCTCTTGTGGGCCTCGCAAAGGTGAGGGAGACGGAGGCGTTCTACTGCGCCGACCTTTTTGAGATCCTGCAAAAAAACAAATAAATAAGAAAAGGAGAGAGACATGAAGACGACGAAGATGCTTTTGGTTGTGATCGTATCAATGCTGCTGGCGCTGCCTGCCGGCGCGGCCACGTACAAGATGCGCCTCACCCACCAGCTGCCCGAAACCCATCATATTGCCGTTGACATCAAGTACTTTAAGGGCCTGGTAGAGCAGAAGACAGGGGGCAAGGTCGAAGTGGAGATCTACCCCGCGGCGCAGGCCTTCAAGCCGAAAGAGGTCATCAATGCCGTGGCTACCGGCGCAATCGAGGCGGGAGTGACCACAAACTTCGAGTGGGCGGGCGTCCTTCCGGTGATGGACGTCTTTCTTGTACCTTTTCTCATTACCGACCTGCCCGTGATCGAAAAGGCGCTAAACGGCGAAGTGGGGGCGATACTCTTCAAAAAGATGGAAGCGAAAGGCGTGGTGCCGCTTATGTGGGTATTGCAGTGCCGCACCAACGTATACACCTCCAACAATGCCCCTCTTATTCGGCCGAAGGATTTTAAAGGAAAGAAGATGCGGGGGACCTCGAAGATCATGAACCTCGGTTCGGAAGCCCTGGGCGCCTCAACAATGCCCATCAGCGGCCCCGAGGTCTATACGGCCCTGCAGAGGGGCACCATAGACGTAGGGCTCACGGGCACCGATGCAGCGCTGGCACGCCACTTCTACGAGGTCCAGAAGTACGGGACCGTGTCGAACAACTTCACCGTTGCACACTGCGTCTTCGTCAACCCGAAATTCTGGAACTCCCTTCCTGCCGACCTGCGCAAGATCATCAAGGATGCCGGGCTGGCAACTCAAAAGAAGAGCATAGAAGACAGCGAACAGGCAAAAGATACGGCGGTGAAAGAGCTGAGGAACAAGAAGATGGTTATCCACATCCAGACTGCGGAGGAAGCAAAGGAGTGGAAAGAGGTCATGCAGAAACCTGTTCTGAATTATTTCCTCGAAAAGACCGGCAAGGACGGCAAGGAGCTCGTGGACCTCATCACAAAAATCGGAAAATAACGGAGGTATGGCATGGTGCGGCTCCTGGAGAGGATTATCGACAGGGTCACCGGCTTTGCGGCGGTTATCGGGGGCGTGTTTACCGGCATCATGACGTTGATAGTCGGCTACGCGGTGATAGCCCGGTACATTTTCAACCGTCCAATCGGATGGTCCGAAGAGATATCAGTCTATCTCATGGTCTGGGCGGTATTTCTTGGCGCTGCGTACACGCTGAAAGAGGATGCGCATATAGGGGTTGACATCCTGATCTCCAAGGCGCCTGTGCGGATAAGGCGGGCCCTGCTGCTTTTCCATTACCTTGTGGGGATCGTCTTTATGTCGATCCTTTTTTACCACGGGATCGACATGGTTGCGCTTACGCTTAAGATGGACAGCCGCTCCCTCGCCATCGATTTTCCTCTCGTTCTGTCGCACCTGGCTGTGCCTGTGGGGTCAGGCATCCTGATCCTCCAGCTTATCAACAAGCTTATATCGCTGGCGGCGGGGAGGCACTGATGGAGATAATAATCATTTTCGCAATACTCCTTGTGATCCTCGCCACCGGGCTTCCTGTTTTCATATCGCTGGCCTCCCTTGCCGTGGGGATCCTCCTTTTAACCGGGCAGAGCCTCTCCACTCTTCCGTCGACAATGTATGCCGCCATGGACAACTTCGTGCTGCTGGCGGTGCCCCTTTTCATGCTCATGGCACATATAATGACAAAGGGCGGCGTCGGGGACGATCTTTTCGATTTCGTCCATGTCTGGCTGAAGCACCTGCCCGGCGGGATAGCGATGACCGCCGTGGTCACCTGCTCCATATTCGCAGCTATCTGCGGCTCCAGCGCTGCCACGGCCGTGACCATAGGCATTGCGGCCATCCCCGCCATGCTGCGCTACAAGTACGAAAAGCCCTTTGTGCTTGGCCTTGTAGCCGCCGGGGGGACGCTGGGGATACTGATCCCGCCCAGCGGGCCGATGATCATCTACGGCGCCATTACGGATACGTCGGTGGGAAAGCTTTTCATAGCGGGGATCGTTCCGGGCGTCCTCATATCGCTGTTTTTTCTCTTTTACTGCTGGTTCTATGCATCCCGCACGCCGGGCCTGGAAGGGGATATCCCCTCGTCATGGCTGGAGCGGTGGAAGGCGTTCAAGCGTGCCGCGCTTTCGCTCATAATGCCCCCGGTGATCATCGGAGGCATCTACCTTGGGATATTCACCCCTACGGAAGCAGCCGGCATCGGGGCCCTCATGGCCTTTGTCATCTGCTTCCTGATCTACCGGCGGCTTGGCATTAAAGATATCCCGGCCATCATGAAGGATACGGTGAAGACGACGGCCATGATATTCATGATCATCGGCGCCGCGGTCTTCTTCGGCCAGGTGCTTACCATTAACCAGATACCCCAGAAGATAGTCAATTTCGCCGTCCAGATGGAACTGGGCAAGTGGACGTTCCTTATCCTGGTCAATGTCCTTCTCCTCTTTCTCGGATGTTTTCTTGAGGTGGTCTCCATCATCCTTATAGTGGTGCCCATATTCTTTCCTGTCATTGAAAAGCTGGGGATCGACCCCGTCTGGTTCGGGATCATCTTTACGATAAACATGGAGCTTGCGCTTATCACGCCGCCCGTGGGAATGAACCTTTACGTGATCATGGGGATCTCTGACGGCAGCCTGAAAGAGATCGTAAAGGGCGTGTGGCCATTCATACTGATGCTTGTGGCGGGGCTGATCCTGGTGATGCTTGTGCCTGACCTGAGCTTGTGGCTAACCCGCTTCGTAGGCTGACAACCGTGTTATAATCCCGACAGAAAAGGAGGGATAAGGATATGACGGCAACGGCTATGCATGCCGTGCATAAAATATTGGCAGCGGCGGCGGGCAGAGATCACGTTCGCCCCGGCGAGATCGTTACCGCCAGGGTAGACCTTGCCGGCATCAACGACGTCTACCTGATCGCTGTGAGGTCATTCCGGGAGATGCTCGGCACAAAGGTCTGGGATCCCGGAAAGGTCTATATCTTCCTCGATCACAACACACCGGCTTCAGACCTGAAAGTGGCGGAGGCGCAAAAGGCGTTCCGGGAGTTCGCCGGAGAGCAAGGCTGCCACCTCATCGAGATCAACGAAGGGATAGGCCACAACCTTTTGCCGGAGCGGGGGCTGGCAAGGCCGGGCAGCGTCATTGTGATCACAGACTCGCATACCCCCATCCACGGCGCGTACGGCGCCTTTGCCACGGGCCTCGGGGCAACGGACATAGCCGCTGTCCTGATCGACGGCTCCACATGGTTCCGGGTGCCGGATGTGGTCAATGTCCGCCTGACCGGAAAACCGGGCGCCGGCATTATGGCAAAAGATGCCGCGCTCTGTATACTCGGCCGCCTGGGTACTGACTTTGGGGCCTACAGGGTGATCGAATTTTCCGGGCCGGTTGTCGAAGCCCTTTCCATGGAGGAAAGGACGGTACTCACCGTCATGGCCACCGAGATGGGCGCCAAGTCGGCCTTCATCAAGCCCGACAGGACAACGATCGACGACGTGAAGGGGCATACCAACGAACCTTTCACCGTACATGAAACCGATCCCGGCTTCAGGTATGCGGCCGAATACGAATTCGACCTGACAGGCCTGAAGCCCCAGGTTGCGCTTCCCCACAGCGTCGATAATGTACGGAATGTGGAGGATGTGGAAGGCATTCAGATCGACCAGGTCTTTGTCGGTTCCTGCACCGGCGGAAAAAGCCGCGATATCGAGGCGGTTGCCAAAGCGCTTGCAGGGAAAAAGGTCGCCTCGGGCACCCGCCTGGTTGTGACCATGGCGACAAGAGAGACCGTTCGGCAAGCGATCAGGAAAGGCCATTATCAGATCCTTCTCGACGCGGGCGCTTCCATTACTTCACCGGGCTGCGGGGCCTGCTCCGGCTTGCTCGGCGGCATCGTTGCGGCGCATGAAAAGTGCCTGTCCACGGCCAACCGCAACTTTCCTGGCCGCATGGGCGGCAGCGTCGAGGCAGAGGTCTACCTTGCATCGCCGCTCACCGCGGCGGCAACAGCCGTGGCAGGAAAGCTGACCAGCCCTGAACGGCCGTGAAGCGGAGGAATGACATATGAAGATCTCTGGCAAGGTAGTTGTCTACAACCATGACAATGTCAGCACGGACCAGATCATCCCCGGGCAGTACGGGTACATCCAGGACATGAAGGAGATGGCGGAGCACGCCCTCGAAGGCGCCGACAGGACGCTCCGGGACCGGCTCAGGACTGTGGGGAGCATCTTCGTGGCAGGCAATAATTTCGGCTGCGGGTCGAGCCGGGAATTTGCGGTCATCGTCCTTATCGAGTCCGGGGTTAAAGCGGTAGTTGTCAAATCAGCGGCGCGCATCTGGTACCGGAATGCCGTCAACCTCGGCCTGCCTGTATTGTTCTGCCCGACCCTGCCGGATTCCATTGCCGAAGGCGCTGAGGTAGAGATCGACCTGGAGAAGGGCACTGTCCTTAACGTGACAACCGGAGCGGTCCACCAGGGCGAGCCTCCCAGCGAATTCATTATCGGCATGTACAAAGAAGGCGGGATCAAACCGTTGATGCGGAAGAAGGCATTGGAGAGATCGCAAAAGAAAGAGCGCGCAGGGGACTGAAGGGGCTCGTGCTCAGAAGGAGGATCATCAATGGATTTTAAAATAACTGTCATACCCGGAGACGGGATCGGGGTGGAC
>JAKQBZ010000031.1 GCA_029559435.1 Deltaproteobacteria bacterium
CCCTGCGTGTACGACTTCCACGTGGACCGCGAGGAGAACGTCTGGCCGATGGTGCCGGCGGGTCGGAGCCTGCACGAGATGGACGGCCTGGACATTTTCGAGATGGCCTGATCGCAACCGACACGCCCGTCAAGGGGATCGATCATGAAACATATCATCAGCGCATTGGTGCTCAACAAGCCGGGCGTCCTGGCCCACGTGGCCGGCATGTTCGCCGCCCGCGCGTTCAATATCGACTCATTGGCCGTCGGCCGCACCGACGACCCGAACCTCAGCCGCATGACCATCGTCGTGATCGGCGACGACCGCGTCGTCGAGCAGGTCCGCAAGCAACTGGCCAAGATCGTGACGATCGTCAAGGTCCAGGACTTCGCCGGGCAGGACGTGGTGGCCCGGGACCTGATGCTCATCACGGTCAGTTGCCCGGCGGAGAAACGGTCCGAAATCCAGGCCCTGATCGAGATGTTTATGGCGAAAGTTGTGGACATCGGGCCGAAAACCGTTATGGTGGAGGTCGCCGGACCGGAGTCGAAGATCGAGGCGTTCATCGACTCGTGCCGGCCGTACGGCATCAAGAGCATGGTCCGTACGGGCACGGTCGCGATGGCGCGCTATGTTCGCGGCCGGGCGACGAAGGAGACAAACGAGTAGAACCGAGCACAGGAGAGGTCGCCTTCCATGGCAACAATGTACTATGAAGAGGACGCCCCGCTGGCTCCGCTGGCGGGTCAGAGGGTAGCCGTCATCGGCTACGGCAGCCAGGGTCACGCGCACAGCCAGAATCTGCGCGACAGCGGCGTGACCGTCGCGGTCGCCGAGCTGCCGGACACCGCCAACTACAAGCTGGCCGTCGAACACGGCTTCGAGCCGACGGACATCGCCGCGGCGATGGACGGCGCGAGGCTGATCATCGTGACGCTGCCGGATGAGATTCAGGCCACGGTCTACCAGAGCCAGATCGCGCCGAACCTCCAGGGCGGCCAGACGCTGGGCTTCTGCCACGGGTTCAACATCCACTTCAAGTACATCGTTCCGCCGAAGGACGTCAACGTCGTGATGATCGCGCCCAAGGGGCCGGGGCATCTCGTCCGGAGAGAATACGAACGGGGCGCGGGGGTGCCTTCGCTCATCGCCGTATACCAGGACTACACAAAGAAGGCGAAGAAGACAGCCCTTGCCTACGCGAAAGGGATCGGCGCCACCAGGGCCGGGGTCATTGAAACAAGCTTTAAGGAAGAGACAGAGACAGACCTCTTCGGGGAGCAGGCGGTGCTATGCGGCGGCGCCACAGAGCTCGTCAAGGCAGGGTTTGACACCCTCGTTGAAGCCGGCTACCAGCCCGAGATCGCCTACTTTGAATGCCTCCATGAGCTGAAGCTCATCGTCGACCTCATGTACGAGGGCGGCATGTCATATATGAGGTATTCCATAAGCGACACCGCCGAATACGGCGATATGACGCGGGGACGGAGGGTTGTCTCCGAAGAGACCCGGGAAGAGATGAGGGCCATACTCGATGAGATCGTAAGCGGCGAGTTCGCGAGAGAGTGGATCCTCGAGAACATGGCCGGCAGGCCGGTCTACAACGCCTTAAAGAAGATAGAAAGCGAACACCTTGTCGAAAAGGTAGGGAAGGAACTCCGCTCCATGATGGGGTGGATCGGGAGAAAAGATTGAAAAAAGGTTTCATTGCAAGGGAAGGGGTGAAGCTCATTATCCCTTCCCTTGTTCTTTTTGTCCTTCTTTTTATTGCCCGCGCGTACATCTTGTCTTCCATCGTTTTCCTTTTTTTTCTCTTTTGCCTCTTTTTTTTCCGAAACCCCGTGCGCACATCCACGGCGCCGGAGAACGTTCTTCTTTCACCTGCAGACGGCAAGGTATTGGAGATCGCCGAGATAAGGGAAGAAGAATTTATCAACGACACTGTGCAGAGGATAGGCATCTTCATGTCCCCTGCCGATGTGCATGTGAACAGGGCGCCCTGTGAAGGCCGGATCGCAAAAATGCTCCACAGGCGCGGACAATTTGCCCTCGCCTTTAAAAAGGATATCGACAAGGATAACGAACGGAATTATATCCTCATAGACCATCAAAGCGAGAGGTTCCTGCTTGTGCAGATAGCCGGCTTCCTCGCGCGGAGGATCATCGCCTACGTAAAAGAGGGTGACCATGTCAACAGGGGAGAAACGGTGGGGATGATAGCCTTCGGCTCCCGGGTCGATATTTATTTCCCAAATAATTATGAAACTGTGGTAAAATTGCACCAGAGAGTAAAAGCGGGAATAACACCCTTGGCACAAAAGAAGGGGGAAATATGAAACGAAGAAAAGGCAAAGGCATCTACATACTGCCAAATCTCCTCACCTCAATAAGCCTCTTTGCGGGGTTCTATTCGATCGTCGCGACAATTGACAGGAAATTTACCTATGCTGCCATTGCGATCTTCATTTCCGGCGTCTTTGATATGCTCGACGGCAGGGTTGCGCGTATGACAAAATCAAGCAGCAGGTTCGGCGTTGAATACGATTCGCTTTCAGACCTTATCGCCTTCGGCGTGGCCCCCGGGCTTCTCGTGTATATATGGGCGTTGAAAAGCTACGGAAGGTTTGGATGGCTCGCGGCGTTCCTCTTTGTTGCCTGCGGCGCCCTGAGGCTTGCGCGGTTCAACATACAGGTTGACACGGTCCAGAAAAAACATTTTCTCGGCCTTCCCATACCTGCGGCAGCGGCAACTATAGCAGGCAGCGTGCTCTTTTACTCCTGGCTCGGGTACATGAGCGGGTTCAAGACGGTGCTTATGCCTATCCTCGTATATATCCTCGCATTTCTGATGGTCAGCGAGGTCCGCTATTACAGCTTCAAAGAAATGGGGTTCTTCAAGGGCAAGCCATTCCGCTCAACCGTAACGGCGATCATGATCCTTGTGATCGTCTTCATTGAGCCCCAGCTGACCCTTTTTGCGGGCACCTTTGCCTATGTCCTTTCGGGACCGGTATACACCCTTGCAATGAGAAAGAAGATCATTCTTGAGGACGCCGCCCGTTCGAGAGAAAGTCAAGCAGAGCAAGGTGGTCGTCGATAGCGGCATCCGCTTCCAAGCCGCCGCCTTTATAGGCGATAAAGCGAACTCCTGCCGCATGCGCCGTTTCTTTGTCGACCTCGGAATCTCCTATATAAACTATATTATGCCTGTCCAGGTTGAACGCCTGTATGATCTTTTCTACGCTTTCCGGATGCGGCTTAGGGTTTGACACATCGAGGGCCGTCACGACCATCTCGAAATAAGGCGCAAGCCCGTACCGTTCCATGACAAACGGCATGGAGGTCGTCCTGTTCGTGTTGATCGCCCGCTTTATACCTCTCTTCTTCAGTGCCGTAAGGGTTTCAAGGAGGTTGGGCTCCATCCTGAGGTAGACAATAAAATCCTTGAAATTTATCTCTTTCTTCAACAGGTCCACTGCCTTTTTTTCGAGCGCTTCATTCCCCTGGAACATATAGCGGAGCGAGTCGTAGACCGTATGGGTGTGGCAGTATTGCACTTCTTCTTCCGTGAGCGGTTCCCGCCCTATCGATGATGCGATCTGGTGGTATAATCTTCTGTTTGCTTCGAGGGAGTCGAACATGACGCCGTCGCAATCGTAAATAACGCAGTCAATCTCCCATTTCCCTGTCTTCTTATCCATATCCGTTCTGTCCGCCTTTTATCTGGTTGTTTATGTTGTCCTTGTCTATTCTATCACAGATTGCCCTAAACATAAACACGGCTCAAGGCAAATCCTGAATCCGAATATCGAAGTACTAAACAAATTCAAATGTTCAAAATTCAAAACATAAGAAATATGCATCTGCTTTGAACATTTGACATTTGGATTTTGAGGTTGTTTAGTGCTTCGTGCTTAGGATTTAGATATTGTTCAAGATTTGGTTATTGAAAATTTATAGTTTGAAATCGGCCGAGATATGTTACAATGGTATGACTAAACAGAGGAGGTGTCCATGATAAGTGTTTCTGTTCCCGGATGGGGCGAACTTGAGATCGAATATATTGTGCTTGATTATAACGGGACATGCGCGTTCAACGGAAAGCTCAAAGAAGGCGTAAAGGAGATGCTGGAAAAGATCTCCAGATATATAAAGGTCTTTATTATAACCGCGGACACATATGACAACGTTGACCGCGAAGTGAACGTGATGGGGTTCAATGTATTGAAGGTAAAGAAAGAAGAAAGCGGCGCCGAAAAGGCAAAGATAGTGAGAGAGCTTGGTCCTGAAAAGGTTGTAGCGATAGGGAACGGCGCAAACGACGCCATGATGCTCAGGGAAGCGGCACTCGGGATCGGAGTGATCGGCGAGGAAGGGTGCGCTGCTTCTCTCATCAAAGAAGCTGATTTTTTTGTCCCGGATATTGTCCATGCCCTAAGCATCATCCTTCATCCCGAGAGGATCGTCGCGACGTTGAGGGAATAAATACAAGGCAGCGGTCAGCTATCAGCGCACAGCGATCAGCGAGAATCAAAAGATATTAAAAGGCTGAACGCTGATAGCTGAAAGCTCACGGCTGAAGCTGGTCATGATCGGTAATCTCCTTAAAAAAATAGTCGGCACAAAAAACGAGAGAGAGCTGAAGAGGATTCAGCCTGTTATCGAATCGGTGAATAGCCTCGAAGAAGAGATGAAAGGGCTCACCGACGATGAGCTGAGGGCAAAGACCCCCTACTTCAAGGAGAGGCTTGAGCAGGGGGAAGAGCTCGATTCCATTTTGCCTGAGGCATTTGCCGCCGTCCGCGAAACGGCGAGGCGCACGATCAACATGCGCCATTTCGACGTCCAGCTTATCGGCGGCGTCGTCCTTCACGAAGGAAAGATCGCAGAAATGGCCACAGGCGAGGGCAAGACGCTTGTTGCCACCCTCCCCGTATATCTCAACGCGCTGACAGGGCTTGGCGTCCACGTCGTTACCGTCAACGATTACCTCGCCAGGAGGGACGCCGAATGGATGGGCCCTATCTATAAATTCCTCGGCCTCTCCGTGGGCGTCATAGTCCACGACCTGGACGACATCACAAGGAAAAAGGCCTACGGAAGCGACGTCACATACGGAACCAACAATGAGTTCGGGTTCGATTACCTGAGGGACAATATGCGCTATTCCCTTGAGGAATGCGTCCAGCGCGAGTTCAATTACGCCATCGTCGATGAGGTTGACAGCATCCTTATTGATGAAGCCCGAACGCCGCTCATCATCTCCGGCCCTGCCGAAGAATCGACGGACAAATACTACAAGATCAACAGGCTCATCTATCAGCTCAAGAAGGACAAAGATTTTATCGTTGACGAGAAGGCGAAGACGGCCTATCTCACCGAAGACGGCGTCGCAAAGATAGAAAGGCTCATCAAAGTAGACAACCTCTACGACCCGCAATACGTCGATTTCCTCCACCATATAAACCAGGCGCTTAAGGCCCACCACCTCTTCCAGCGAGACGTGGACTACATCGTGAAGGACGGGCAGGTCATCATCGTCGACGAGTTCACCAGCAGGCTGATGCCGGGGAGGCGTTTCAGCGAAGGGCTTCACCAGGGGCTGGAAGCAAAAGAGAACGTCAAGATCGAACGGGAGAACCAGACCCTCGCGACGGTCACTTTTCAGAACTACTTCAGAATGTACAAGAAGCTCGCCGGCATGACCGGAACTGCCGACACCGAGGCCATGGAATTCAAGAAGATCTACAACCTCGACGTGCTCGTGATCCCCACGAATAAGTCGCTCATCCGGACTAACAACGCTGACGTCATATACAGGACGGAGAAGGAAAAATTCAGGGCCGCCGTGAGCGAGATCGAGGAGCTTTATAAAAAAGGAAAGCCTATGCTCGTCGGCACCCTCTCCATTGATAAATCCGAGAGGCTTTCAGAGATGCTGAAAAGAAAAGGCATCCCCCACCATGTGCTCAACGCGAAGAACCACGAGCGGGAAGCAGAGATCGTAGCACAGGCCGGGAGGTCGAAGGCCGTAACCCTGTCCACCAATATGGCCGGGAGAGGGACGGACATACTCCTCGGCGGGAACCCTGCATTCCTCGCCCTAAGCATGAGCAAGGGGCAAAAAGGGACGGAAGAATACGACAGCGCCCTGGAAGAGGCGAAGAGGATCTGCGAGAAAGACAAGCAGGAAGTGATCGCCCTCGGGGGGCTGCACATAATCGGCACCGAGAGGCACGAATCGAGGAGGATCGATAACCAGTTGCGGGGGCGCTCAGGAAGGCAGGGAGACCCGGGATCATCAAGGTTCTACGTATCCCTCGAAGACGAGATAATGAGGCTTTTCGGCTCCGACAAGGTATCGCCTATCCTCGCAAAGCTCGGCATGGCGGAAGACGTCCCCATAGAGCATCCATTTATTTCAAAGGCCATCGAGAACGCCCAGACGCGGGTCGAAGGCCACAACTTTGAGATCCGTAAATACCTCCTCGAATACGACAACGTGATGAACAAACAGAGGGAGACCATCTACGGCATGAGGCGGGAGATCATGAAGGGCGGCGACCTGAAGGACCGCACCCTTGATCTGATAGAAGAGATATGCCAGGACCTCGTCTATGAATATGCGCCCGAAAAGGTCTACCCCGAAGAGTGGGACCTCCTGTCGCTAAAGAACAGGATCTTTGAGACCTTCTTCTTCCATATAGACTTCGGTTCTCTTAACCTTAAAGACAGCACAAGGGAAGGCCTCCTCGACATGGTGATCGGGAAGGTCAACGAGGTGTATGAAAACAAGACAAAAGAGTTCGGCGAAGACGAGCTAAGGGCAATAGAATATTTCATCACGCTCAATTCTCTCGATACGCACTGGAAAGAACACCTCCTCGGCCTTGACCACCTGAAAGAGGGGATCGGCCTTCGCGGCTACGGCCAGAAGGACCCGCTCAGGGAATATCAGAGGGAAAGCTTCGAGCTCTTCCTCGATATGCTCGAAAGGGTCAAATATGATACGGTCAGAAAAATATTTGCCGTACAGCCTGCGAGAGAGGCCCCGGCGCAGGCCGAGCCGGTGATGTTCTTCAACAAGAACACCGCTCCCTCACTGGAGGGCCCGGACAGAAAGGACAGGAAGATAGGAAGGAACGACCCCTGCCCCTGCGGCAGCGGGAAGAAATATAAGAAATGCTGCGGAAAATGAAAAACAAGAATACCCAATCACCAATAACCAAGCTCCAATTAATCACCAATATCCAATATTCAATAACCAAACAAGGACATCCTTGGGTTACATTTGGGTATTCGGTCATTGGTTATTGGGTATTAATTGGTGATTGATGTTTGGTTATTGGTTATTTAAAAAGGGGGTAAGATGATTCCAGGGATTGAGTTTGCCGGTATCGCATCGGGCATCAAGCCATCGGGGCTTGACCTCGGGCTTGTCTTTTTCAGGGAAGATGTCAACGTCCTCTCGCTTTACACAAGGAACAAGGTCAAGGCAGCCCACATCCTTTACAATAGAAAATTGGAGGCAGGGCCGGTGCGGGCGCTCCTTGCCAACAGCGGCTGCGCAAACGCCTGCACAGGAAAAGAAGGCACAGATGACCTGGGCGCCATCGCAGAAAAACTCGCGCCTTTGCTCAAGATCAAAACGGGCGAGATCCTCTTTGCGTCAACTGGCGTCATCGGGAAAAGGCTCCCCTCCGGCGCCGTTATCCGCTCGCTCCCGCTGCTTGCAAAAAGCCTGAAAGACACGCACCTCGATTCCTTCTCGCGCGCCATCATGACGACCGATACCTATCCAAAGGTCGTGAAAGAGACGTTCAGGGGCAAAAAGGAATACACCGTCATAGGCGTGGCAAAGGGATCGGGCATGATAAACCCGCTTTTCGCGACAATGCTCGCCTTTGTTTTTACCGATTATCCTGTCGGGCCGGCCGCACTGAAGCGTTCGTTCGTCCATTCGGTGAAGGAAAGCTTTGAGCGGATAACCGTTGACGGCGAATGCAGCACCAACGATACGGTAATGCTCTTTACAAAAAGAGGGCCTGAAGATCCGCAAGGCATAGCCCCCTTCAAAGAGGCTCTTTTGTCGGTGATGCAAAGCCTTTCCATGATGGTCGTGAAGGACGGGGAAGGAGCCACGCGGGTAGCGCATATTGTGGTCAAGGGCGCGAAGAAGAAAGAGATAGCCGAGAAGATAGCGCGGAGGGTAGCCATATCGCCGCTGACAAAGACGGCGCTCTTCGGGTGCGACCCGAACTGGGGAAGGATCATCGCAGCGGCGGGCGACGCAGACGTGCCCGTCTTCCCGTCGAAGATAGACATCGTTCTCCAGGGAGAGCTGATCGTAAAGAGCGGCGTAGAGGTCCCCTTTGACGAGCAGGCGCTAAAAAAGATGATGAACAAAAAGGATATCAGCATCACCGTAGATCTCAACGACGGCAAGGCATCCTTCGACATCTATACCACGGACCTCACCTACGATTACATAAAGATAAACGCATCGTACAGGACATAGCTCACAGCATAAGAACATGAGCTCTCTTTCCTGTTGACTTTCATTCACGTTGCAGGGTAAAAAAGGGGAGAAATGGAGGAATTATGCGGATTTCTGTCATAGGGGTTGGCTACGTCGGCCTTGTTACTGGGGCATGCTTTGCCGAAACCGGCAATGACGTAGTATGCATGGACATCGACAAGGAGAGGGTCAAGGGGCTGAAGCAGGGGGTCATCCCTATCTATGAGCCCCACCTTGAGGAGCTCGTCAAAAACAACATCAAGGAAGGAAGGCTCCAATTTACAACAGATATAAAAAAGGCCGTGGAGCACGGCCTTATCATATTCATCTGCGTCAATACTCCGCAGGACGGCGACGGCTCTGCCGATCTTCAATACGTCATGAACGTCGCCAATGACATAGGCAAAAATATTCAAAAATACCGGATAGTGATCATCAAATCTACCGTTCCCGTGGGAACGTGCCACAAGGTCAAAGATGCCATCGCGAAGGAGCTGAAAAAGCGAGGGGCGGATATCTCTTTCGATATAGCGTCGAACCCTGAATTTCTCAAAGAGGGCGTGGCCGTTGAGGACTGCATGAAGCCGGAAAGGGTCGTTATCGGCGTTGAGCACGAGCGCGTGGAAGAGATCCTGAGGGAGCTTTATGAGCCTTTTATCAGGACGGGGGCGCCTTTTCTCGTCATGGACGTAAAGTCGAGCGAAATGACAAAATATACGGCCAATTCGATGCTGGCCACCCGCATATCATTTATGAACCAGATCGCGAACATATGCGAGCGGCTCGGCGCTGACGTTATGATGGTTATGCGCGGGATCGGAAGCGATTCAAGGATAGGCCCAAAATTTCTCTTTCCCGGCGTCGGCTTCGGCGGTTCGTGTTTTCCAAAAGACGTCAGGGCGCTGATCAACACCTCGCAGGGCTGCGGATACGAGCCGACGATACTTGAAAAGGTCATGGAGGTAAATGAACAGCAGAGGGCATTGTTTGCAGAAAAGATCATCTCCTTTTACCATGGCAAGCTGAAAGGCAGGAAATTCGCCGTATGGGGGCTTGCCTTTAAGCCGAACACCGATGATATGCGGGAGGCGCCTTCCATCGAGGTCGTCAACGCCCTTACAAAGAACGGGGCGTTCTGCAATCTCTTTGACCCTAAGGCAATGGATGTTGCCACGTCGATATTCGTAAAGAACAAAAATATACGCTTCGGGAAAAACCAGTACGAGGTCCTCAAGGGAGCAGACGGACTCATTCTCATGACCGAGTGGCTTTCTTTCCGGGAGCCTGATTTCGACAAGATCAAGTCCCTCATGAAGACGCCTGTCATCTTTGACGGCAGGAACCAGTACAACCCCCGGAGCATGGCACGGCTGGGGTTCAAATACGTCTGCATAGGCAGACCTATGGCGCATTAGCAGCGGCTATGTACAGATACCATACCTACAATGAACCAAAGCGGATCCTGGTGACCGGCGGCGCAGGCTTTATCGGGTCCCACCTCTGCGAAAGGCTCCTCGAGGACGGGCACGAGGTTATCTGCCTTGACAATTACTTCACCGGCACGAAAGAGAACATCGCCGGCCTCATGAAAGATCCCCGCTTTGAATTCCTCAGGCATGACGTGACCGAACCGATACTGACCGAAGTTGACTGGATATTCAATCTCGCCTGCCCCGCAAGCCCGATCCATTACCAGTACAACCCGGTGAAGACGATCAAGGTCAACGTCCTCGGCGCGCTCAACATGCTGGGGCTTGCAAAAAGGGTAAGGGCAAGGATCATGCAGGCTTCAACGAGCGAGATCTACGGCGATCCCGATATCCATCCGCAGCAGGAGGAATACTGGGGCAACGTCAATCCCATCGGGAAAAGAAGCTGCTACGACGAAGGGAAACGGGTCGCCGAGACCCTGTTCTTCGATTACCTGAGGCAGAACAAGGTCGATATCAAGGTCGTCCGCATATTCAACACATACGGGCCGAAGATGCGCCCCGACGACGGAAGGGTCATAAGCAACTTCATTGTCCAGGCCCTCGGCAACAAACCCATCACTATCTATGGAGACGGCACGCAGACGCGGTCGTTCTGCTATATCAGCGATATGGTGGAAGGCATGATACGGATGATGGACTGCGATACCGGCGAGCACGAAAGAGAAAGGGATTACACAAAGCCTTACCTTTCAGGGTTTCCGGGCCCGGTCAATCTCGGCAACCCCGCTGAGGCATCGATCCTTTCCATCGCCCGGAAGATCATCAAGCTTACCGGCTCAAAGTCGAAGATAATCTTCGAGAAATTGCCCGACGATGACCCGAGGCGAAGATGCCCCGATATAGGGAAGGCAAAACATCACCTCCAATGGCAGCCGCAGGTTGCGCTTGACGAGGGGCTGAAGAAGACGATCGGTTATTTTAAAAAAGCAACACCCGTGAGTCGTAAATCGTAAGTCGTAAGGGGGAAAAGAGGCTCATGGCTCATAGCTGATAGCTCACAGCGAAACGGATACTGGACGCTGGTCTCTGGTTGCTTGATACTGGTTTGAACAAGCATCGAGGATCGAGTAACGAGGAACAAGGTTTTCACCTTTCACGATATCAGTAATGGTGTTATAATAAGCGACCATGAAAAGGGAAGAGGAACTTACAAAGGCAGGGTGGGAGAGAAGGTTTATTGCATGCGAGCCAAGGCTCTCGGAGATGGTTGAGATGTACCGGAATATCGGCTTCGAGGTCCGCCTCGAACCGCTGCCCACCAAAGAAGAGCGGGAGGCAGAAGGGGCTTCCGGCTGCGCAGAGAGCGGATGTACGGCATGCCTTGACGTAGACCCCGAGCGCTATAAGATCATATTCACGAGGCCGGCTTCTTAACGATAAAAAAATCCGTAAGTCGTGAGTCGTAAGGGGTAAGGGGTTAAACCCCTCACGCCTGACGCCTTACGCCTCACGTCCGCGATGGATTCTGCTGTTTCTTCCTGAACAGTTCTTCCCACTTCTTTGCTGCTTCTTCTCTGCCGGACCTCTTTTCGGCGTCGTCCTTGAACTGGAAATATTCGCAGAAGTTCGCCCTGTCCTTCTCTTTCACATAATCGGCCTGGGGCTCCCTGCAGGAATTATGTTTTCCCGTGTCGTAGAAAAGGCAGTTCATGCACACGTGGAGATCGGACATGCACGACGGGCATTCGTCCTTGAAGGATACCTTCCCGTCTGCAACCGGCGCCTGGCACTTGAAGCACTTTTTCATAGCCTGTCGAGAAGCTCTCTGAGGTCTTTTATAACATTTCTGCCGTCTTTTACTGAAAGCTGATGGCTGATCGCCGAATGCTCATGCTGTAAGTAATATGCCTCTATCCCCATGCCTGCCGGCACGTCGTGGTCAAAGACCGGGTGGTCGCCTACGTGTACCACCTCGCCGGGTAAAACGCCGAGCAGCCCGCAGAGCTTCCCGTAGAAGTGCTCCTCCTTTTTTACCATCCTGTAATCCGTTGTGGCTGAGATAATATGCGTGAAATATTCCGTCAATCCTGCGCAATGGAGCTCTTTGTCAACAAAGATCCTGGCCGCGTTGGATGCGACTACGAGGGTGTATCTGCCTGCGAGCTCTTTCAAAACCGCTTCCGCATAGGGGACCTTCTCTATATACGATTCGTATCTCAAGAGGAGCTCATCAGCGATCACCGGCAGGTCGAACCGTTTCAGCCAGTGCTCTATCTCGTACCAGATGATCTCCCTGTCGCCCACCGATTCATATTCCTGCCTGATGTACTGCTTTGCCTCGTCGAAGGGCATGGAATGTCTCTTCGCATACTCCTCCGGTATGCCGTGGTTCCACACCATCTCGCCGTAATTCCCGCTTACGATGGTCCCATCGAGGTCAAAGGAGACGATTTTTTTCATGGTCGCTTATTATAGCACCATTTGCCGGCATGATGAAAGTTGAAAACCTTGTCCCTCGTTACTCGATCCTCGATGCTTGTTCAAACCAGTATCAAGCAACCAGAGACCAGC